>DNNS01000484.1 GCA_003497555.1 Spirochaetia bacterium | reverse complement strand
GATCTTTTGCAGGCAGCTTTAAAGAACAAAAATATCAGAATAAAGACCGCGCCTGCTCTGAAAAAACATTTATGCACAGCCGGTTATGATCCGGCTTTCGGTGCCCGACCGCTTAAAAGAATTATTCAGAAAGAACTGCATAATTATTTAGCCGGTGCCATACTTTCGGGTGAAGTACAGGAGCATGATACAGTTATTCTTGATTTTCAAAATGGAATGATTGTAAGAAAATAATTATTTCTTTGCCGCCCCGCCGCATTCAAGCAGCGGGGCAAATTAATCTTCCACTAAAATTAAAATACTCCGGTGTCTTAAATCGGGCCGCGTGAAGCACTGATGATTACCTGTGCTTGAGCGGCGTCAAAGCATGGCATAGGATTTAATAACACGGTTTATACGCTTTTTNNGAAATAAATTTGCACCCATTACGGTATGATAAATTGACATAATATGCTCCGGTCGGTATAATTTACCCGAATAAAACGGAGGATGCATGCATCAGGATAAAACAGAGGCCGAACTTGAAGATTTAAAAGAACAGCTGGAAAATTTTAAAAAAGAAAAAGAACGCATCAGGAATATTATCGGCCGTATAGGCGGCATACCTTCTCTAAATACCAGGTTGTTCAATGTGATTTTTTTTATTATTTTAATCAGTTGTTTTGCNNCGTATCCATGTTTGCTTCCGGCAAGCTGGAGCTGCTGATGATTGATCTTGCCATTGCCATGGTATCGCTGAAAATAATGTATATAATTCATCAAAACGCCAAAGTAAATCATTTTCAGTTATGGATATTATCATCGATAGAATGGCGTCTTAACGAAGCCCTGACCGAAATGCAGAAAATTACCCGGAAAACAGACATGCAGGAATAATTATTTTTTCCTATGCCCGTATATTCATCAGCATTACCCATTGTTCATACCCTGCCGCGAGAAATGGGAAAAACCGTTTGTCCGGCAAGTTGGCAGGTTAAGGCTAATTTTCCTGCTTTTAACCGTTTTAAATATATTTACGGGGGCGAAGCGTTTTTTACCTGCCGCGGTAAACGGATTGCCCTTCAGGAAAAACACATTTATATTTTTCCGGCACACTGTGAATATGTTCTTTCCCATAATCCGGCAAAACCGCTTTCCTGTTTATGGTTTCATCTTGTTATTAATCCTTCATTAATAAGCGAATGCATAAAATGCAGTATTAATTCCAAATCCATTCTGCACCCCTATATCCGCATACTTGAAAATCTGGTTTGCCAAAAAACCGGACCGGTTGATATTTTTGACAATATTTTCCAGAATATTATTCATCATGTCGGCAAACTTACGACAGTATCCTGCATAACCGACCGTCGCATAGCAGATGCCATGAAAAACATGCATACCCGTTACCGCGAAGACATTTCTCCGGCTGTCTATGCGGAACAATCCGGTATTTCCATGCCTCATTTTATCAGACTCTTTAAAAAAAATATCGGACTTGCTCCCCTGCAGTATCTGCTTTTATACCGGGTGGAAATGTCAAAAACCATGCTGGCTGCCGGGGCATCTGTAAAAGAAACAGCCTTCAGCACAGGTTTTAACGATGAAAAATTTTTCAGCCGGATTTTCAGGAAAAATACGGGAATTAATCCGCTGGCATATAAAAAATCCATTATCATGCCTTAATATCAATTTAATGCACTTTTTTGTTTCTTTCTGCTGTTTACAGTTTAGTGAAAATTTATTATCATACAATAAAGCAATAAGGTAAAGCGGAGAAAACATGAATATAAAAAAACCATCAGCCGAATCTTTTAAACGCTGGCAAAATAACCGCTTCGGCATGTTTATTCATTGGGGTATTTATTCCCTGCCGGCCCGTCATGAATGGGTAAAAAACCGGGAAAAAATAACCGATGATGATTATGAANNTTTATATAATCCTGAAGAATGGGCCCGGAAAGCCGTACAGGCAGGAATAAAATACGCGGTGCTTACCACTAAGCATCACGACGGTTTCTGTTTGTGGAATACCTCTCAGACCGATTATAACAGCATGAACACTCCCTGCGGCAAAGATCTGGTCAAAATGTATGCAGATGCTTTCCGCCGTGAAGGCATCAGAATCGGTTTTTACTATTCGCTGCTTGACTGGCATCACCCGGAATACACGCTTGATCCCAGGCATCCGATGTACGGCAACAGCAGTTTCACTGAAAAAAATCAGAACCGCCGGATGAGTATTTATGCCGAATATATGCGCCGACAGATTACGGAACTGCTTTCAGAATACGGAGAAATTGACATGATGTTTTTTGATTTCAGTATCCGTGATTATGAAAAAAATATAATGATCAAGGGGCGCAGGGAATGGGAAAGCGAGGAACTGATAAAACTCGTGCGCAGGCTGCAGCCGGAAATGCTGGTTAATGACCGGCTTGATCTTGATGAATATGAATGGGGATGGGATTTTACCACGCCTGAGCAGATTGCGGTCAGAAGCGTACCTCTTAAAAACGGCAAGCCGGTTCCCTGGGAAGCCTGTCATACTTTCAGCGGTTCCTGGGGATATTTCCGCGATGAACAGTCATGGAAAAGTTCCGAACAGCTAATCAAACTGCTTGTTGATACTGTAAGCAAAGGCGGAAACCTGCTGCTCAATGTCGGGCCGACAGCGCGCGGTGATTTTGATGAAAGAGCAAATGACCGCCTGGAGAAAATTGGAGCCTGGATGAAAAAAAACAGTGCAGCCATCTATAATTGCACCTGTGCGCCGGATATTTTTACTGTTCCGCCTGACTGCCGTCTGACATATAATCCGGAGGACAAGCGCCTGTTTATTCATATTTTCAGTTATCCGCCCACAGGCGAATTATATATTGAAGGCAGCGGAACTGCAGGCATCAAATACGCCCAGTTTCTTCATGACGGATCTGAAATTCAGTTTGGAGCCCGAAAACCCTGGCAAATGCGCATGGAAAATATTACGGGTATTGTCAAATCATTTAAACTGCCAGTGCTAAAACCCGCGCCGGAAGTGCCGGTCATAGAATGTTTTCTGGAATAATCAGGCTTTCAAATAACCCCTGACTGCCTGCAGTAATTTGAAAAGATCGCTTCTTTGCGTAAATCTGCCCATGGAAATGCGTAAAGAAGAACATGCGCGCTCTCTGTTTCTGCCCATCAGCGTTAATATTTTCGACGGTCCGCTGACGCGGCTGGTACAGGCGGAAAATCTGCTGAGGCATATATTTTTCCCGGCTAAAAATAAAAAAAAATCTTCCATATCGGTTATAGCGGGAATACTGACAAGAAAAAATCCCGGCGCTCTTTGCCTGCCGGTTTCAATATAATATTCGAATCCGGACGACTCCAGCATAACGGTAAATTCTTCCGATAAACCGGTCAGGTGTTTGATATCGTTTCTAATTTCAGCAGAGAGCAGGCTGACCGCTTGTCCCAGAGCATAAATACCGGGTATATTGGCAGTACCGGGAAATAATCCTGTACAGGCGGGATTACCGAAACGGAAAGGTCGCAGCCGGATATTTTTATTGTTTTTTACCAGCATGGCAATGCCTTTACAGCCGTAAATTTTATGCCCGCTTACCGTGAACAAATCGCAAAACGGAGTCCATTCTTCCGGGGACAGACGGGAAGCGGTCTGTACTCCGTCAATACAGATTAAAACTCCATATCTGCGGGCGCAGCTGAAAATATTTTTTATATCCTGCAGATTTCCGCTTTCATGCTGAACTGGAGAATATATAAAACAGGAACCCGGAAATTTTTTGAATATTTTTTCAAGTTCGGCAATATTAATATATCCGTCCGAACCGGGTTTAACCAGCAGCGACTGTTTTTTCAGATGCCGCAGCGGATGAACAATGGATGCATGTTCGGCTGCGCCGGAAATAATAAATGTAGCGGTTTTCATCATGCTGTAAATTACAGCGTGCATGGCTTCGGTTCCGCTGGAGCAAAACTCGATATTGTTCCCGGCGCTTAAAAAATAACCGGCAATATCTTCTTTTATTTTTTCTGTTTTTTTCCAGACTGCCAGGCCGGAATTATGCAGACTTGAAAGGTTGGCCCATTCCCGGCGTAAAGCCGCGTCCATGCTTCCGATTATCCGGATATCAACCGGATTGGTAGCCGCATAATCAAGATAAACGGTTTTTTCCGGAATATACGAAAAATTTTTAATACGCAGGGTTTTTCGAAAAGCGCAGTCACAGCTCATTCGTTATTATTGAACAGCAGTCAGGGGTGAAATCAGCAGGCCCGAAAATCTTTGCGCGTCAACTGACCATGAATAATCCCCTGAAATTTCTATGGTTCTGATTTTTTCCTTACCGGTAAAAATTTCAATTGTATTGGTAATTCCGGCAGTCTGCGGGATAATAATCGTACCGGATTCCCGGGCAGCGGCCACCCAGGCGATTTTACCGGAGTATTCCCAGGCAGAACAGACAAACGCCGGAATTTTAACCGTACTTTGAAAAAAAACATCATTTTCAAAAACCGTTAAAACCGATTCAGACAGTGCTGTATCCTGCTGTAAACCGGGAATTCTTTTTCCGTACAGCAGAAAATCCCGGGCCCAGGTGCTTAGAGCCGAATAATAATCTTCCAGCATAATACGGAAGGAGGGCGGAAGCAGATCAGGCGCCGTATATTTATCCGGTTCAAGAGCAATTCCCGGTATTGCTCCGCTCCCTGTGCATTGGATAAGCAGGCCGGTGTTTTCCTGGGGCACTAAAAAATTGAATGCCGAAGGAAGGTATTCATGTAAAACAAATGAGACAAAAGGCACGGTGTCTCCGGTTCCGTATATACTGCGCCAGGTATGAAGCTGCGCCGCGCATTTTTCACCGGCAAATTCAGCAGCCAGCAGAAAATTTCCAAAAATAGCGTCAGATGCTGCGCGTTTGATATCCATATAACTTTGCTGCCGCGCTTCGCTGATTGATGCGCCCTGCGGAATATTATGACCGTGCGTTTTATTGTAACAGCCGTTTGTCAGGTATTCCATCTGATTATCGGTAAGGAATATACCGTTGAATCCCAGGCTGATCAGTTCCCTGGCGTTTTTCCCCAATAAATCCCTTCCCCAAGAACTTGCCGGACAGGCAATTCTGAATGTTTTTTCATTCTGTTCATATTGAAACATTCCGTTTTTTCCGGTAATACAGTTATCAGGTCCGTTGTTTTCATTAAAAAAATAAAGTAAATCATGGTTTTTATCAGCAGGGAAAGACCGGCTGTTAAACAGCCAGCGCCAACTGTGTAGGGGTGTGCATATTATTCCGTTTTTTTTATATAGTGCAATATTTTTTTTAACCTGCTCGGAGCCCGAAGCCGGCGGTAAAAAATCAATTCCGCTGCGGCTGCCGTATTTTTCTAAGCCCTGTAAACAGCTGATAACAGGTACAGAAAAATGTTTTGTATATTGTTCTGTTAGCGCAGTGTTTTTTTCCGGATCGTTTTTTTCGGATAACGCCAGTACCAACGGGCCCTTATGTATTATGGCGGGAATATCTTTACGGTCTTTAAAATGTTCTGGCAGTAATCCTTTTGCTGCAGCCTGATTGCGATATATTTCCGCTGCTTTTTCCCAGGCATGATCGGTAAAATAAAGTGTGATTTCAGTCGGCAGATCGGCAGTTTTGTTATCGGCTGAAAAAAAATGTTTAAGGCCGGTAAAATTATTTTCGCTGCTGAACCCGAACAGCCGGGAAGAAAATCCGCGGTCTGCTGTCATGATCAGCATCCCGCCCCGGGCTTTACGCCAAAACAGGCACTGCAGCGCAAGTTCACCCGGATAATGCTTCCAGACGGAAACTTCAGGCTTGATGATTATGCCTTCCCGGGCAGGAAAAATAAAATCGGACGGTTCGCTGATTCCCAATGCCGGAAAAATAATTGCCTGAACAGGTGCGGATTCCGGCGCAGGCAGTAAAGACATCTGCAGTCTGCACGATTCGTTTTGCAGTGAAATACCGACTAATACCCGCGCGGCGAAATTTTCATAAATAAGAAGTACATTATTGGAAAAGGAATAATTTTTATCAGGAATATAATCACTGTAAAACGCCATTTTTATTTTTTGCAGCATTACCGATAAAGCATTAAAGCTGCCTAAATCGCCTCCCAGCCGGCATTTCATTTCTTTGCTCAGCACAGGCTGGTTTTCAGATTGGGCATCCGGCCAGAGTGCAAACAGGCAGATTTTATTTTCAAGGCTGCCGTATACTGTATCGCGTTTTTTATCGGTAATCTGCAGACAGGAATTTTGATCTATGCAGATTTTAATATTCTGATTCTCTATATAAATTTAGCTATAACATTTGATACTTAAAAATATTATTGAAAAAAACAATATTTTGTACATAATAACTCCCTGTAAATTCAATAAAACAGCTGTGTCCTACAGCTGTTTTATTGAATTTACA
>DNNS01000101.1 GCA_003497555.1 Spirochaetia bacterium | reverse complement strand
GGTGATCAGCGGTGAAATCGCAGATAAAATAATCAATCTCGTGGCCTACGGCGCTTATTACCGGAATACCTGATCTGAATATTGCGCGCGCCAGGGCTTCATCGTTAAAAGACATGAGATCTTCTGCCGAACCGCCTCCGCGCCCTACAATCAGCACATCACATTCGGCCCGGCGGTTGGCAATTTCAATCATGCGGATCATGGACGGCGCTGCTTCTGAGCCCTGTACAGCAGCCGGGTAAAGAATAAAATGCTGGCGGGGAAATATCTCTTTACTGACGCGCAGAATATCCCGGAAAGCAGCTCCGGTAGGGCTGGTAATTATTCCGATAGTCTCGGGGAATAACGGCAGGGGTTTCTTGTGTTTTTTATCGAATAATCCCTCTTTCAGAAGTTTTTCCTTGAGCTGTTCAAAAGCCAGCTGTTGAGCTCCCTTACCCTCGGGAATTACCCGGTCGGCCAGCAGCTGATATGCTCCGGATTTTTCATAAACCGACAAGGCGCCGTAAACTTCAAGCTTCAGGCCGTCGGCAATTTTAAATTTCAGATTGCGGCTGCGCCCGGAAAAAAAAACCACCTTGAGCAGAGCCTGTTCGTCTTTAAGATTAAAATACATGTGCCCGGCTGCGCTCAGGGTAAAATTGGATACTTCTCCGCTTACCCAGATACCGGAAAATGATTCAGTCAGTTTTTTTTTAATCAGCCTGGTAATGGAGCTTACAGAAAAAACCATGCGCTCCGGTAAAGGTCCGGCCGCAGGGGTTTCGGCTGCCGTATTATGCAGGAATACATCCGGAGCCATATTATCAATGGTTAAAACATCTTCAAAATTAAATTCTTTCAGGCCCTGGGTTTTTTCTGAAAAAAATTTTACTTCTACACCGCGGGAAGTTAAATAAAAATCTTTTATAATACCGCGGATGGTTTTGCCGTCTGCGGTGCGGAATTCGCGGGAGCGGGATTCTTTTACCAGGTATTCAAGAATTTTGTCAAGCACATCTTTACCGGAGACGGTTTTTATACGCTTCTATGGCCTTTATTAATTCGTCGATTTCACGTTTTTCTTTTTCTTCTACATTTTTAAGTCGGGCCAGCTGTTCAAGATTGGTCTGGTCAAGCAGATTTATTCCCTCTATTTTATCATATTCGGTTCTGGTTAAATCCGGGGTTTTTTCGAGATGGGATGCAATGTTTTTCATTTTCATAATTTGTTCGTTAAAAAGCCGGTGATCGTTCCAGGCTGTAAGATCGGCGAGCAGTTTCGGATAATGTTCCTTGATATATGGATTGTTTTTATCAAGCGCCATACCCCAATCCCAGACTTCCTTGACTTTTTCCAGATTGAAACTGCTGTCCTCCTGAAAGCGGTAGGTTTGCCCAAGCATAAAAACCGCTTTCCGGAAATTATCAGCCTCGGGGAATTCCGTCCGGTACTCCTGAAACCATTTTACCGCTTTAAGATAGTATTGCCTGGCATTTTTATAGTCTTTTGTTATTGTTAAAAGACAGTAGCCGTACCAGGTGAAAAGATCTCCGCTTTCGCATCCGCGGCTTATTAAATCTTCAATCTGCTCAAGCGCGGCCGGGTAATTTTTGGCATTATAAATAATATTTAGCTTTTCAAGTTCCGGTTTAAATGCCCCGGAAGAAAATTTTTTTTGTTTCTGGGAAGAGCAATTGAAAAATAAAAATTGAACGGTAAAAAAAACAAAAATTATTTTCATAAAACCTCCGCGGCGTTTTCAGGAGAACCGAACGCTTTTTTCAGCTTCTGCATGGTAAGAAGCGGATCTTCCACCAATATTTTTGCTCCGCCGATAATATCAATAACCCCGAGCTCATTGGGATAGCGCGGAATTATATGCAGATGCAGATGCCTGATACTGGCGCCGGAATGTTCTCCGATATTAAAACCGGTATTAAACCCTGACGGATTATAATTTTTTTTTAAAACAGCAATGGCCATCCTGGAAAGCCGGAAAATATGCAGATATTCGGCTTCGGTGAAATCTTCAAACTGTTCTATATGTCTCTTGGGAAAAATCATTAAATGTCCGCTGTTGTAAGGATATAGATTTACGCAGATTTCCGCAATTTGATCTGAAAAAACCGATAAATCCTCGGTGCCGGGTTCACGGGCGAGTAATGCGCAGAGCAGACACCGGTCTGTGTCGCCTGACCGGTGGTTTTTTATGTATTGCTGCTTGTGAATGGAAAAAAGATTAGTCATCCGGCAACCCTGCGGAAATATTGTATCATTAAAACCTGTAAAAACATAATGATTTGGGAGTGCGAATTTATTTCTTAGGTAAATAAAATGATAAAGCCCGCCGCTGTCTATTAAATTTTAGCGGACAGATGAGATGAAACCGTGTTATATAACACCATGCGCCATGCTTCAACGCTGCTCAGCAGGAAAAATATTATCTATAGGTTTTTAGGCAATTTTTCAAAGCAGAAGCAAAAATATCAGGCGCATCTGCAGGCAGTCCCGGGTAAAGGCTTATGCGCAGTGCTCCGCTGCGCATAGCGGGTAAAATATTATAGGCTGTAAGTACCCGTTCCCGGTTGCCTGCTTCAGAACAGGCGGAAGATGCTGAAAGATAAATACCCAAGTCCGAAAGCATGCGAATTATTACTTCACTTTTAACTTCCGGCAGAGAAATGGAAAGAATATACGGAGAAACGGCGTTTTCGGGAAAAAGCCTGTGATAATTAATTCCTGCTTTTGTAAGCGCTTCCGGGAATTTTTTATTTAATAACAGCATTTTATTGAAATTTCCGGATATTTCTGGCTCCAGCATACCGGCAGCGCAGGCCATGGCTCCGATAGCCGCGGTGTTTTCGGTTCCGCTGCGCCTTCCCTGCTCCTGGCCGCCGCCGTATAGCAGCGGTTCAAATTTTTTCCGGGCTGCAATAAAACCTGCGCCGGAAGGCGCAAATATTTTATGCGCCGAAACCGTATAAAAATCAATTTCCGGTACAAGATTAAAAGGAATTTTCATATAACCCTGTACAGCATCAGTATGAAACATGACATCAGGGTATTTTTTTTTTAATTCACGCGCCAGAGCCGCAACATCCGTAACAATTCCGCTTTCATTATTAACCTGCATAACGGAAACAAAATATACGCTTTCATCAAGATACGGCAGAAGATCATCAAAGATTATGCCGCGTTCTCCGGGAGGCCTGAGCAGTTTTACATTGATACCGCGGGTTTTCAGTATTTTCAGCGGTTCCATAACCGAAAGATGTTCCGATAAAAAGGCGATAATTGTATTTTTTTTTTTAAATTTACTGCGGCATCCGAACAAAACAGTATTATTGGCTTCGGTTCCGGATGCAACAAAAATAATTTCTTCGGTTTTTGCCTTAATTCCGGATGCCAGTATGGATCGCGCTTTTTCTATGGTCTGCGCAGCCTTGCGTCCGGCTTCATGCAGGGAGGATGGATTAGCAGGCAGTTCCCTGCTGAGTCGTTCAAGCGCTGCGGCAGCTTCGGTTTCAGGCAGGGAAGAAGCTGCGGAATCAAGATAAAGCATCTAGTGCGATTTTATTAATTCTGAAAATTTTACCCCGAAAGTAGCAATGGAAATAAACCCAATGATTAAAATGATTGGCGTGTAACCTATTCGGTATAGCAGCACATAGGAACGGGCAAAATCATGAGTAATGGAAGAACCGATTAAAGGAAGCACCATGGTTACCGCTGCTTCAACTATGCCAAGTCCGCCGGGCGCAGACGGCAGTGTTACGCTGAAACCGATTAATACCATGATAATAATTGAATAACCCAGCGGAAGACTTCCGTGCAGACTGCGCATGGTAAAATGCAGAATCATGGCTTCAAAGAAAAAAATTGCCATTCCGCTGAAAAAAATTCCGAAGATATTGCGTTTTTTACGCAGTACGTCAAAGGAATGCAGAATGTTTTGGGCCATATAATCCAGACGGCTGCCCAGTTTAACGGGCAGCAGGCGGCAGAGGCGTCCGGACCAGACCAGCATATGTTCTTTTAAAAAAATTCCGCAGAAAATACCGGCTAATAATACCACGAAAAGAGCTGAAATAATATAAACAGCAACCAGGCTTTTGGGATTATCTTTGAAAAGATTTTTCATTTCGCTGCTGAAAAACACAAATGTAAGCATGGAGAAATAAAATACAATGCTTACTCCGTCAAAAACCCGTTCGATAAAAATTGATCCCAGGGTATTGGACATGGAGGTTTCAGTACGGCGCGTATACAGATAGGCGCGGCCGACTTCTCCCAGTCTGACCGGAAGCAGTAAATTAAGTACAGCTCCGGCAAAACTGAATTTGATAATATCAATAAAAGGCAGATTGACCCAGGTAATAATTTTCCAGCGCACAGCGCGCATAAGCCAGGATGCCAGTACACATAAAACCAGAGCCGCGGCAAAGCGCAGATCACAATCCAATATCTGACGTTTGATAAAATTAAAATCAGCATCGCGGAAAGCATAATAAAGAGCAGCTGCCGAAAGGCTGATGCCGAAAATAATCAGTAAGATTTTTTTTGTTTTGTTATTCATTATTATGCTGCTCCTAATATAGATTCGGCATTTTTATAAAAAACGGCATTAAGAAGCCGGGCAGGGAGGTTCATGGAGTTTATTTCATTTATGGCCATAACCGGATCAGCCCAGGGAAGATCAGAGGCAAAAAGCAGCCGGTCGGAGCGGTGGGTATAAATCATTTTCTCTATCAATGACCGCGGAGCACTCCCGAAAGTAAATGATAAATCAAGGANNGCACTTCCGAAAGTAAATGACAAATCAAGGAAGAAATCTTCTCCGGCTAAAAGATTTACGGCTTCTTCCCACATTTGCCAGGCGCCCATATGAGCCAGAATTATTTTCAGGCCGGGAAAACGTTCTTTGATTTCGAGAAAATCACGCGGTGCGGAATGGTGCCCGCTGAAGGCAATGTCCTTTCCGGAATGAAATAAAACATATAGCCCGGCGTTGTCAAGCGCCCGGTACATGGGGTCGTATTTTTTTTCTGCCGGGAAAAAATTCATATATTCGGGATGGAGCTTAACCCCTTTAAGGCCGCTGTTCTTAATAAAAGCCGCTTCATTTTCAAAATCAATATCTGCCGGATAAAAAGCTCCGAAAGTAAAAATTTCTTTTAAACCGGCGACGAACCGGTTGATCTTGCCGACCTGCCCGGGTTTGGTAGCAAGCGGCAAATTTACCCCGGAAAAAATGCCGTTTTCACGGTAATATTCAAGCGTATTGGAAAGTGTGGTGTAGATTACGGGTTTGATACCGCTTTTTCGGGCAAGCTCATCAATAGCCGGCACAGCAACGTGATCCGGAAAAATATGAATATGAAAATCAATTATCTTCTGCATAAAAGAGCATTATAAACTGATTAATAAAAAATTTCAGTATTTGTAATATAAATTTTTTATGATAATATTATTTTCAGAAAATAAACAAAGACGCCAGGTTCGCAAACTGCCATTTTTCAGACAAAAAAGAGAGACTCCTTTTGTTCTTTTCCAAAAAACTATCTGAAAAAGAAATACAGGCCCTGCTTGAAAAAATCAAAATAAAGTATGTGGAATACGGTTTTGAATACGGCCGAGGCTATTTTAATCTTGATAAATTTTATGACCGGTATTACCAGGCAGTAAATACCGGAATTGATCTTGAAACTTTTTTTCATGCCGAGGTCAGCGCCATAGAAGGTATAATAAAACGTATTGAAGATAAAAAACTGCAGCAGATATCTGTACCCGGCGAATCGGTTATGGAAAAAATTTTTGACGAGTATGCTGCCCGTTTAAAAAAATACCGGCGCATTACCCTGCATCCCCGCGCTCTCGAAGAAATTGAAAAATTATACGGATGTGTGACAGACTTAAACGATAACTATTCTGCAGGTCTTGCCCGGCTGGCCGGAAAACTTTTCCGCTCCCGGGCCAAAGAAGCCTGGGCAGTTGTCCAGTATGAAATGGAACAGTTTACTTCCAGCCGCATAAACAGGCTGCCGCCTTATTTTGAAGATTACTGTTTATCTCTTGCCCAGGCCGGACCCAAACCCGAGGATGTGCTTGATGCCGGGTATCCGCTTTTAAAAAAAGCCTTTCGCCTGTTCCGAAGCTTGAATGACTTTCTTTCTGCAGCCCGGGACGAACAAAGTTCCATCATCCATCTGCGTCTTCCGGTCGGCGGAAAGCTTTATGAATATGACGGATTTTTCAAGCTGCTGCAGGCAGAAATCAGACAAATCATGCATGATTTCCGCTTTAAGGGACTGGAATGAGTTTTTCACTGCTGGCGCAGGATGGCGCAGCCCGTGCAGGCATTCTTTCCGTACCGCACGGAAACATAGCCGCGCCGGTTTTTATGCCGGTGGGAACCCAGTCTGCTGTTAAAGCTGTAACTTTTGACAAGCTTGCGGAATGCGGGGCATCCATTATGCTTGCCAATACCTATCATCTGTATTTAAGACCGGGGCTTGCCACCATCAAGGCAATGGGCGGTCTGCATGAATTTTCAAACTGGAGACTTCCGATTCTTACCGACAGCGGGGGGTTTCAGATTTTTTCGCTTTCATCCCTGGCAAAAATTTCCGATGAGGGTTTTTCTTTTCAGTCGCATATTGACGGCAGCAGACATTTTTTGTCTCCTGAAGATGTAATTGACTGCCAGTGTATTTTCGGCAGTGATATTATTATGCAGCTTGATCAATGCGTACCTTTCCGCAGCGACGAACAAAAAATCCGCGAAAGCTCCAGGCGTTCGTATGCATGGGCCGAACGCTCCCTGCTGCATTTTCAAAAGCATGAATCCGACAGCCTGCTTTTTGGAATTGTACAGGGAGCATCAAACCGGGAATACCGCAGGGAAAGCGCGGAAAAACTCGTTGCGCTTGAATTTCCCGGATACGCCATAGGCGGCCTTTCAGTGGGCGAAAGCAGGGAAGAAATGATTGATATGACGGGTTTTTGCGCATCTTTACTTCCAGAAAACAAACCGCGTTATCTGATGGGAGTGGGAACACCGGAAGATATTATTAACGCGGTGGCTGCCGGTGTAGACATGTTTGATTGTGTGCTTCCAACCCGCAATGCCCGTAATGCCACAGTGTATAACAGACGCGGAAAACTGCTGCTTCGTAACCGCGCAAATAAAAACGACAAAGGCCCGATTGACCCTGAATGTACATGTTATACCTGCACGAATTTTTCGCGCGCTTATTTGCGTCATTTATTCAAAGCCGGTGAAATAAATGCCCTGATATTAGCTTCAATTCATAATTTGCATTTTTATATTGATTTTATAAATCGCATCAGGCAGAGCATTCTTGCCAAAAAATTCGAAGCTTTCCGCAGAAAATATTTTTCCGATGCTGTAATCAGCTGATAACTGCAGGCGATCATTTTGCGGCGTATGTTTGGAAAATGCAATTTTTTGTATGAATAGTGAGAACGGCTCCTTTTAGTTCAGAGTAAGTGTTTTCAAGATATGCTGCAAGATCATCGCAATTCCTGGTATCGTCGGCCATAATAAACAGTATCGCTTTTTTGCCAAGCTTCTCGTGTTCTTCTTTACAGGTTTTTCTCCATTCTTCAAGGCCGAGAAGAATGTAGTCTGCATATTTTTCGGTAAAACGTGAGCTTTGTCTTTCGGAAAGTTTGGCGCGGCTGGCGCTGTCAGGCAGAACCGGGTGCTTTACAACATTTTGCCAGATTGCCTCAACCAGCGGATAATCGGATACGGTTTGAACAAATATTGCGCCGTTATTGTGTTTCGGCGTGGCAGTTACATCGATTTGCAGTGAAAGGCATTTTTCCTTTTGTTTCAGCTTGTTATGAATATCCTGAATGGATTTAAACCAGGCAAGACTGGGGTCGTGAATATGATGAGCTTCATCGTTAATTATCACCAGTTTAATAATGAAATACTTGTATTTGAAGCTCCTATGAAAATACCGTCTNNTTCAAGTTGAACATGATGACACCTTCATAATTTTTAGTACGCCAATCTGAAACTTCTTTACGCAGCAAATGAACGAGCGGGGGAAACAGTTTTCATAACTGGAAGTACGCAGCGCTTCATCGGCCGGAAACCAGCGGACATCAGGCTTAAGGATGTCGTATGGAGAGGAGGGAAAATTGGGGTGGATTGCCATTAGATATTCTCTGAAATATTTTTGAGCACCAATTCCTTAATCTCGTTTGCTATCTGCAATGCCTCAGCCGCAGTGTCTTTAGGAATACTATACTCATCATCAGGATAGCGAATATCAACCGCATAGGGGGTTAATGTTTCAAGCTTATTTTCAAATTTCAGAAGCGATGTGTCTTTTTTACTGATTATTACCAGTAAATCTGACAGGTTGTGAGTTTTGGGAAAATCAATATCCAGCTGGACACAATACGCCTTGAGATATTTTTCTGCTGATTGCTGACAATGAAAACACACAGAAGCGTAGGGAATATCATTTTCACCTGAGTTTAATAGTATTTCTGCGCTGCGAAAGTCTTGCTCCGCCTTTTTAATCCACTCCTGGACGAGATCATTTTTATTTTTCATAAAGATTTAC
>DNNS01000316.1 GCA_003497555.1 Spirochaetia bacterium | reverse complement strand
CAACTACCTTGAAATTTTTCGCTTTATAGTCAACCAAATCACGCTCTTTCATTTCATAACCTCTACTGTCGGCTGTGTGTGGCACAACATCGCTTGTTTCTAAAAGAAAAGTCAACAGGCGATCCTTCATCTTCAGTATAATATTGCTAAAATCCGGGTTTTTAATCAGATTACAACACTCTTGCGGATCGCTCTTGAGATCATATAATTCATCATCTTCATACAGTCTTCTCACAAATTTATAGTCCTGTGTACGGCACATGACAGCTTTTGTATGCTCGGGGCCTTCACTCGATTGCAGGCCCACCCGCGGCCACCAAATACTTTGAGGATTCTCATGACAGGGATTTTGTAGCTCCATACAATGCCCTTCGCCATGCAATCTCCCCCCTTCACAAAAAACAGCATCTCTGTGTTTATCATTATTTCTACTTAGCAAAGGCATAAGAGTCTGTCCAAATTGAGTATGCGAGTAAGAAATATTCAGCAGATCGTGCACGGTGGCTGGAAAGTCGATCAGCTCAACTAATGCATTCCGAATTCCAGGATGAACTGAAGTACCAGCCGGAGGCTTAATTATAAACGGCACACGGATTAAGGAATCCTCAAAAGTGTTCTGATTGATATCAACCACACCGTAGTCGCCCAGATAATCGCCATGGTCGCTAAAGAAAAAAAGAGCGCTATCGTCATACAACTTTTCATCTTTCAGGGCATCAATCAGCAGCCCTAGCTGGTGATCGAGTCGGGAACACATACCATAGCTGGTTGCCCGCAATTCGTCCCAGCGCTTCTCATTCCATCTGCCAAGACCGTATCGCTCAAACATCTTTCCCAGGATACTTGATTTTCGATGTAAATCTTCCGGTGGCTTGATACGCTCCGGAAGTTTTGTTCTATCTATCATGCTGTACCAGGGATCTTCAACCGCATAAGGCGGGTGTGGATTATGCAGGGCAAGAAAGAGGCAAAATGGTTCCGGAGGTTTGCTGCGGATAAACCGGATCGCAGTTCGTACAATATCCCAGTCATGATCGGTAAAAATATTATCCGGCTTAACATCGATTCGGCCATAATACATGGAATAATATCCATCATGGCCGTATGCGCCATGCCATTGATCTTCGTCCGGATTGTTTTGTGCCTGCAGGCCATGATATCGAGTATGACAAAATTGCTGGTATCCATATTGCGCAGGCGCTATATCATTTTTACCACCCCACCAAACATAATACCCCGCTTTCTTTAACGTCCGCAGAAGAACTGGTTCGTCCTCATGCATCATATGATACATAGTACGATGCCCACGGACATGAGGATACCATCCGCTCATAAAACTGCAGCGGCTCGGTGTGCAGACACCATTTTGGCAGAAAGCATTGCGAAAAGAAATTCCTTCGTTTTTGACAATATTGTCCAGACAGGGAGTTACTGCAGCAGGATTTCCCAAATGACCAAGCATGTCTCCCCGCATATGATCCGGATTGAAAATAATAATATTCGGTTGCTTACTCATATGTGTATTTCTCATAGAAAAATTAAAACCAGCATAAAGGACTCATAGCTTTTACTCGTTAAAATCAGGCTCTGTTAAAAAGGCAATAAATTTTTCATGCTCCATAATCATTGTGTTATTATCATAAATTTATTAACAATTGTCAACAAAAACAATTCATAACTTGACAAAAATAAATAAGTCAACTAAAATAACCAACATGCCAATTCGGGAAAAATATATTGCAATTGCCAACGATCTTGAAGTAAAAATAAACAAAAAAAAACTGAAGGAATACCTCCCAACACAGAAAAATCTTATGACAGACTATAGAGTAGCTCAAAGAACAATATCACGGGCTATAAAATTATTAAAAGATAAAAATTTAGTTTATTTTAAACCCGGGATCGGCAACATTATATTAAATAAGGAAAATAATTTAAAAAATAAAAATAGAATAACAAAACTTACAATTGCCTGGTTTGGTTCTTTTAAATACCTTGCAAAGTATAATTTTGAGTTTAATTTTGATTTTCTTGAGGGTGTGTTAAAAGGCTGTAAAGAATTTAATTCAAGGTTTGAAATTTATGATAGCAGTGATAAAAATCATATATTAAACATACTAAGCCGCTACAAGGAAGAAAAAAATATCGGCGGGATTATTTATGATGCATTATATGGTATCTTCGATAAAAAGATTATACAAATAATTAACAAACTGCATATCCCGTTGATAACTATATCGTTTCCTCATTTTAAAGATAACAGATTAAAATTTTCAACTGTTTCTTTTTCAAATAATAAGATAATGAAAGAAATACAGAACAATATTAATACAAAACAAACTACGTATTATTTCAGCTTTAAAAACAAGAAAAAACTATGGATAAAATTTAGGGAAGCGGCATTTTTGAAATACTTCAAAAATGGAAAGATTTTTTCATGTTACAAACCTAAAAATTTCAATATTACAGATAATGCTGAATTGCACAAAATTGGGTATGATACGGTAAAAAAAAAAATCAATAAAATTATCTTTCCTTGTAATTTTATTGCTGCCAATGACAAAATAGCATCCGGAATATTAAAATTTTTAATAGAACAAAAAATCGGAATCCCCTCAGAAGTAAATTTGATAGGAATAGATAATATCACTGAATTTACAAATGATTTAATAAGCACTGTTAATTGCCAATATAATATCCTTGGTTATCAGGTATGTTCACTTTTTCATAAAAAATTATCATTTGTAATAAAAGGTAAATTTTTCAATATTGAATCAGGTATAAAATTTATGCAGGGAATAACTTCTTAAATGATGAATAGGACTTTCCTTTTTCAGCACTAACCCATTATACCCGTTTCCCGCCTAATTTCAATCTTCCAACCAAAATTTTACCTTATATCTTCGCAATCCGGGCTCGTTGTAATCTCTCTCGCCGAATTTCTGTCTTTTCTCCATCAAATTCCCGAATTCCCCATTCAAAAACCGCCCATCTTTGTTACTGACATCCTCAAGCATATTTTTCAGTCCGCTCATTCGCAGACCAAACATTCAGAAACGGTTCCCGTGTCACCTCCTCGTATTCAGCTTGCTTTGTTTCCTCCGGAGGATCTCGCTCATCGTCTACCCATAATCCGATGTGGTTCAATATTTTTTTTACGACATCAACTTTATCAATCACCGCGATCATTTTCATAATACTGCCGCATGACGGACAAACAAGCGGATCAACTTCCCATGCCTTTTTTATCAAAATAGCCCAGTTTTTTTGGCTCAACGCGCGGTAGAGCGAAGATGAGAGCTT
>DNNS01000031.1 GCA_003497555.1 Spirochaetia bacterium | reverse complement strand
CAGCCTTCTTTTTTGGTGACAATAAAAAACTGGGAGCCATTGGAATCAGGGCCAGAATTGGCCATACATAAGGTTCCATACGCGACACTTTTAAGTACCGGTCCGTTGGCGAATATTTCTCCGGAAAAACCTGCAGCTTTTGAAATATCGGTAATATTTTGCCCGATCAGCGGCTCCAGACTGTTACGCGCAGCCATCTGGCCGTATATTTCATTAATAACAGATGAAGGGCTTGCTCCCTTATACTGCATCAGATGAGGGCGTATGACTTTTTCCCATACGGCTGCTGCAGTCTGCTGATCAGCGATTTTCCCGGTGATTTTTTTCCCGGGAGCAAAACATTCATCGGCAAAGGAATATCCGGGACCTCCGGTTCCATTGCCTATAGGGCATCCTCCCTGTATCATGAAATCAGGTATTACCCGATGAAATATTAGTCCGTTATAAAACGGTTTTTTGGATTGTGCTCCGGAAATATCGGTATAATCGCGCGCTCCCTGGGCCAGATCAATAAAGTTCTGTACTGTTACCGGGGCAATATCCGGGAAAAAACTGATGATGATATTTCCTGCGGAAGTTTTAATAACAGCATAAATTCCTTTTTCTGCCGGCAGTTGAACGTCTGTTTCCTGTTTGATTTTTATACACACTTTAGTTTTCTCCTTGCCGGTGACTTCGGTTTTTGCTTTTTCCGAGCAGTGACAACAGACTGCTGCGGCCAGGCATGCAATCAGCAGACCGGCCCTGGTTGATAAATTCATTGTTATTCTCCTTCTTGTAATTTTTTTCTTGCATTAATAATCGATTGCTATTATAATATACAATAGATTTTTTTGGAAAAATGTATTATAATATATGTGAAACGTTTTCATTAATAAGGCGCTTATGGTTAAGTTAACAACACTGCTGTTTTTAATATTGTTTTCAGGCAGGGTCTGGTCATATACAATCAGCGGAGCAGTATATTTTCGTGAAGGCGGCAGCAATAAAACACTTTCCGGAGTACCGGTAATAGCAAGCGGTTTGGCAAATTTTACCAACCAGACAAGCTCAAGCGGGCTTTATACTATCACAGTAGTTTCCGGATTTTACCAGGTAAAACCGGTATCCAATTTAATGACCGCTGTACCGGAAAGTTACGGGCTTACTGTCTCAGAAAATATTTCCAACTATGATTTTTTTCTTGTTCCTCTTGAATTTAACATATCCGGAACAGTGCGCGACCAGTCAAACCGGCCATATAAAAATCTGCATATTGTATTAAACCATGACACCAACAGATATGTACTTACCGACAGTCTGGGAAACTGGTCGATTATTGCCGGTGCCGCAGTACATACTCTAACCGTTACCAATACCGAACTTGCCCTGCTTTTTTCATCCACCAATGTTGATCTCAGAACAGCTTCCGCCACTAATGTAAATTTTACAGTTATATTTAACGGTACTCTTGCCGCAGAAAAAAATATCAGTTTTTCCGCCTCCCGCGTTCATAACCTGACAGCTGATAATTCCATAAACCTGTCTTTTTATAAATCAGCCACCGGCACCAGCGATTGCAAAATCTCTCTGTTCAATGTCAGCGGTAAATTTATTCGTGAAATTTTTACCGGCAAGATTGAGCAGGGGGCTTATGCCTGCAGTATTGATAATACCGAGGGCATTAAAAACGGAATATATATAATCAGGGTGGCTGTAAAAATTGACGGTGTCTGGCAAAACCATCATTCGGTGATAACCGTATTGCGCTGACAACTCCGCGTTTTTTTAAAAAATTCCCAGATAACGTCAACAGCAATAAATTCGCCGGTAACTTCTCCTACCATGGATGCAGGCAGTAAACTAATTCCGCCCGGCCAGGTATGCCCGCATTTTTCAATTGTATATTGCATTATTGTTGAGCCGTTACGGCCTGCTGCATAATGCTTCATGGTTATTCCGTTTGATAATACTGCCGTCAGGGGTTCTGCAGGAATTCCGCAGATCTCAGCCCAGCGCAGAATGTGATTTTTAACCGGCGGTTTGGATTTGCCTTCACCCATGATAATACCGCCCTGGGTTTTCGGTGCACCTCCGTGAACCGGATTCATGGTATCGGCTCCGCCGTGAATATAACATAAAGGCAGACATACAGCCGGCTGTATGTTTGTAATCCAGAGAGCGCCTGAAACCGGAGCTATGGCTGCGATGCGTTCGGAAAGTTCAAGTCCTGCCCGGAAAGTCATTGATGCGCCGTTAGAGAATCCTGTGGCAAATATGCATTTTGCATCTGCATGGAATCTGGTAACAAGTTCATCGATTAAAGCATTAATAAAACCGATATCATCAATATCTTTTTTTCCGGCATGGAATCGCCCTGAACCGTCATTCCAGATGGGAGAATTATTTCTGAAACTGATCGGGCGCGCAGGGTCGGGCGGCATAGCCTGGGGAAATACAGCGATAAAGCCCTCTTTCTCGGCTTTTTTATTCCAACCGGTTTCTTTCATGGCATGTAATGACTGTCCGCCGCCGCCGTGGAACATTAAAACTGCCGGTAATGTTTTTTCCCCGTCATAAGCGGAGGGAAGATATATTGTATATTCCCGTGTGGTCTGGCCAACAATAATTTTTAGTGTGTGCAGTTCCGGCTTGCCGTATAGCTGACTATTTATAATAAAAAGTATAATGCCTGATAAAAAATAAATTGCCGCTGTAGAAAATATTTTGGTTTTCATCTGCAAATTAATCTTCCACTCAAATTAAAACACCCTGCCGACGTTTTACGTTGGGCAGCGCGAAGCGCTAATGCTCTTGGCACAGGGTGTTTTATATTATGAAATTGCACTTCCGCTAAAACCGATTTTATTATACTTCGTTGCAGAATAAAATTCAAATGTGTTTTCAGGAAGAAAAATAAACCGGGAACCATGATAAATACCGATATGCAGTCATCGATAACTCATGATGATTTGCACCGGAAGATTATTGGATTCCCAGCGGCTTATATTTACCTCCAGAATATCCGGACATTCCCGGGCTGACTGCGTCCAGATCCGCGTGGTATCATAGGTGCCCTGCAGATATCCCGATCAGCAATGATTTTGGGAATACCCAGCAGGACTTGCCCAGAGCTTACGAAGGGCGAGATCATTGCTTTGCGGTATATATTTAGTCTGCAGAAAATGCTTGATAACATGGGGCGTACACTTTTTTCTCCCACCGTGCAAATTTATTTCTATTG
>DNNS01000458.1 GCA_003497555.1 Spirochaetia bacterium | reverse complement strand
AAGAACAAATGCGGAAGCGTCTATTTCTGCAATTAGACTGATAACTTCAGGCTGCATCCTGCCGTTCCCGGAGAATCCCAGATTTATCACCGGTAAATCAAGACGCCTGCCAAGCATGGCGGGAAACGCCATACCCGGACGCGATGCGCATCCGCCCTGCAGAATGGAAGTGCCGTAAAAAACAACAGGTCTGCCGCGCGCAGATGCCGGCCTGATATCGGCATCTGCCGGAACTCCGATTTCCACCTGTTCGACTCCGTTATAAAGAGGCAGATATAAAATAAATTCATTTTCACCGCTCACAGGAATTTTTGCCAGTTCGGCTTCGCACAGGGGAAATTTTAACGGCCGTCCGCTGCCCATCCAGCGCCACTGTGTTCCGGATTTGATGTAAAGATCAAGCCCGCTCACTCCGGTAGCGGGCATATGCGGCATAGCCAGGGAATTATTTCTGAGTTTCCAGCGCGCAGAAATACTGCGGGCCGTGGTAATAAAGCGTACAGCCATACCGGCGCTGTGTCTGCTTAAATTCCACACATTATTATCGACCGTTTCCCGGGCACGCAGCGGAAAGCGATCATAAAAAATTTCCGTGTCTGTAAAACCTCTGCCTTCTATCGTTAAACCGGCACAATCCGTCCATTTTAAGCCGTCCTGGGCTTTAACGCCTTTCATGGCTGTATCAATTTCTTCAATTTTCACCGCTTTACCTCCGTTACTTTGTTCGGTAATCTGTGGAAAAATATTATATGCCGTTATAAACAAAATGGCAAGAAATAAAATGTTAATTCTGATATTATTCATGTTGTATCTTCAGAAACTTTTTTTCCCACGCTTCCGGATCATAACCGGCAAGAGCTTCTGACGCTCTGCCAGGTGACCAGGCTGCTTCAGCTGTAGCAGCGAGTACTGCAAGCTCATGGCGCGGCTCGGTTACTTTTATCTGCGCTTCTGTAAGATTTTTGCCTGCAGCTGCCCTGACAGCCATATGTATTGCCCAGGAACTGCCCATTATTCCTATTCCTCCGTAGTTCAAAACATCTGCAACCAGATTTGTAATATTATCGATTTTAAACCATGGCACGCCCAGTACTTTAAACTTTTTACCTGTAAACCATTTAATCATGGGATAAGTTGAAGGATAATGATCTGCCACCGTGTATCCATAATGCCAACTGGCTATAATAACTTCTTTATTAATGTAATCTACAGCCGTCCAGGTATTAAGAGGCGGTCCGCCGTGGGTTTCAAAAAAAAAAGGAAATTGCTCATGACTGGTAAGCATATCATCCCACATTATTACCTTGCATCCCTTCTTTTGCAGATGCTCGGCCAGATTATTTACATAGGTTGCCAGTATTTTTCCGCGTTGATCGGTTTTTTCTTCAATGGCTGTATAAAAAGATTCATCGCAGCCGATATTGAAATACTCCGGCTGGTTAAAAACTTCATAAATTTCATCAATTACCGGCTTGATAAAAGTCAGAACACCAGGCTTGTTGATTTTAAAATCTTCGGAAAGCGGAGTTTTTTTGGTTTTTTCAGTTTCCCGGGCTTTTTGTTCAGATTCCAGTTTTTCAGCTTTTGCCTTATATCCGTCATGATATTTTGCCTGATATTCAAGCTGCCCGATATAAATACGCGGTTCCAGCAATGCGGAAAATTCAACCAGACGATCCGGCGGAATATTCCTGACAAATTTACCCAGGGTCTTTATTTCCGGAAAAATTTTAATGCCGGAAACAGCGGCAAACTTTACCAGCCTGCTGATTTCTTTTTCCGTCCAGGGCAAGACACCCATTTCGGGCCGGCTTTTATAGGTAAAAAATTCAACCAGCAGATTTAAATGCGTATATTTATAACGGGCAAGTCTTCTAATCATCCACTCATAATATCCGACAGTCTCATCTGCTGTCTTGCACCCGTAAGCATCGGGTTTGCGCAGTGTTGTGTGAAATCCGCGGAAAACGAAATCAGGCCAGACTTCAATCCGGCAGCAGGGAACTCCGGCTGCCGATTGCTCCATAAGCTGCAGCAGCGACTGCAGGCCGTATTTAAGACCGCCCTCGTCATTACCGTAAATTATAATTCCGGCAGGCGAAATATCCATGATATAACCATGGGGTTTTCCGGAAATATTTTTTTTCATAATATCAATATTTTTCAGATCGGCCGAGCCCCAGAAGCAAAAAAAATCCTGTCCATTGTATTCTTCTGTGCTTACAGGAATTTTCAAGTATTGCATTTCCTGTAAAAACATATCACGGACACTGCTGTGTATTTTTACCGATTGTGCCGGAAAATGGTAAATTTCTTTTTCAAAAGTGATTTTTTTTGGACGCGGGATGATCAATATTTTGTTTTCAGAAAACAGACAGTAGAGACAGAAAACGCAGTATAAAAATAAATTTTTTTTCATATAATCCTCCGCATATGAACAATATTAACCTAAAACCGTTTTTAAAGCTTTGTAAAATTTTATAAAAAATTTAAAATTTTTTAGGATAAAATTTCATTCAATCTGCTGAATGCCTGCGGCATGTGCATCTTTATGAAGGCATTTTTATTTTATCTCTGAAAAACTGA
>DNNS01000005.1:531-3074 GCA_003497555.1 Spirochaetia bacterium | reverse complement strand
CAGGCGATGAAACAGATGGATTCATTTAGACATCCTGAATATCCACAATCCGGAATAACCGGCAGGGATATAATACGCGCCGTCCATAAATTTAATACGGTCATAAATAAAAATTCCTCCGCTTCCAGGCAATCTAATTTCTTTTATCTGCTTCGGCGCTTCCGGATTGCTGCAGTCAAATACCACCAGGGAAGATTCGGCAGTGATATATAATTTTTTATCGGCAAAAAAACATTTTCGCAGGGATGAAGCAGATTCGATTTTCTGTTCATGCAGAATCTGCGGATTCTGCGGATTTTCCAGTGTATATACAAACAAATCTTTTTTCCAGCCGGAATGAACATATAAATATTTATCGTAAAGAGCGCATCCCTCATACCCTCCCTGGACGGCTGATGCTATTTTCATTTCCTGCTCAGACTGGGCATCAAATATAATAAAGGATTTCTGATTAACAGCGGCTAAATAACGGTTCTGCCATGTCTGATCGGAAATCTGCAGCATAAAATGTGATATTTTGGTATCCTGATCGGATAGTTTGGGAGACAATGGATTTCGAATATCAATATTATTCACCGATGCCCAGCAATCAATACGGGCAAGCAGACGATCTTCCGATAAAAAAAGATCATTGAAAAACTTTCCCGCGCCGATCGGCGGATTTATAACCGGTTTTACAGGGTTGGAAATATCAACAGTAATAAGCCCCCGCCCGCCGCAGCCTGCATAGACTGCATTATTTTTTACCGCCACACTGTAAACAACGGTTCCCGGCAGTTCTATATGAGATATTATTTTTTCCGGATTTTTTCGTTCCAGGATATATATTCCATCCATTCCGGCAGCGCAGTAAATATTGTTTTGGTCAAATTCCATACAGCGTATCTGCCCGCTGGGAATAAACTTTAAATAACCATCTTCGTTTAAAAATTTCTGTTTTTCTGCGGTTACCGGAATCACCGGCTGTTTTCCGGTCTCACGGTATTCAGGTCCGGCCAGTCCCGGGGCATGTATTATCTGACAGCCGTTTTTATAATCAGCTAACAGAATATAATCTTTAATTAAGGCCAGATTATGCGCAAAACTGACATCATGGAAAGATGTTATAAGTTCAAAATTTCCTGGCCTGGAAATGTCAAGAACAAAAAGCCCGTCATAACCATTGGCAAAAAACAATTTATTTCCGGAAATCGCCGATTGCCAGCAATCCGGAGCGCGGATTTCATTTTTTAACGGTACATTGTAGGTGGAGAGTATCCTGGCGTTTTTCGGATCACTGATATCAACAGCGCTTACTCCATGTCCGCCGTGCCCGTGCGACACATAGGCAATATTATCTTTTATTACAACGCCCCAGGCATTGCCGGGTACTTTTACCGAGGCAATGAATTTCGGATTTGCCGGATCGGCAATATCAATAATTGTAAGCGCCTTGTTATGATGTTCTCCTATATAGGCATAACTGTCTTTGGCAGCCACATCCTGGGCTTCGGCAGTATCGATTTTACCGAGGAAACGCGGTTTTTCGGGATTGGTCACATCAATAAGATCAAGACCCACGGTGCGGTTGGCATTCAGCAGAATATTGCCGTGCAGAAAAATCCCTGAAGCCTGTTCAATGGAATCATAGGTGCAGATGTATTTCAGATCAGCCGGATTTTTAATATCAAATATATGTACCCCGGCCAGACGCGCAGCAATAAAGGCATAATGACCGCTGAATTCCACATCATAACCCACTCCGTCTATTTTTTCCCGGTCAAGCTCTTTGGGATTTTTCGGGTCACTGATATCTGCACTGCAGATTTCGCCGGAGCCGATTATCAGGGCAGTATTACCGGATACTCCAACACCGCGCACAGAGCTTACATTAATAAAAGCGGTATGTGATAATTCTGCCGGGAACAGATTGCTGAAGAATAAAAATATCAATAAAAAATTTGGTATTTTCATTTTAATAATCAGAGATCTTCAACAAGCACTTTACCAATCCAGACAATTGCCCCGGTCGGCAAGGCTCCGATACTGACAGTCGGGAGTCTTGCGCTTTCCGCTTCGATGTTAGGAGTGAATTCCATTACTACCTTTTGCCAGGTTTTTGATAGTTTAACAAATTTTTCATGATCTTTTCCGGCAGAAAGACCTTTGATGGGCGAAACGGCAGTAAGCGCCTTTATCGGAATTTTATCTTCATAATCTTTGTCGGCTTTTATCCAGACAGTTATACGGAATTTTTTTACAGGGCTGATTTTTGTTTTTACTACGTGCGATATCTGAATTTTTGAAAAATGTTTACTTGGTGCACCGGTTTTCACCACAGCCTTCAGAGCTCCCTTGCCCTCAGGAAACTGCTCGGCAGCGTCCATACTGAGCTCGCATTCCACCAGTTCTTTTTTATCTGTCCATACGGATACACCGGAAGGAATTTTGGGCCCGTCATACCTGAATTCAATAATCTGACCGGCCGCAAGTTGTTTCAGGCAGCATACAGCGGCAAGAAGCACTCCAAAAAAAATGGTAAATTTTTTGTTCATAATTTCTCC
>DNNS01000005.1:0-412 GCA_003497555.1 Spirochaetia bacterium | reverse complement strand
ATTTTCATGGTTTCGGGTGTTTCTGTCTGAAACATGATGACTCCTTGTAAATTTAATTAAATAGCGGTATTTTACAGCTGTTTTATTAAATTTACATTGTTTTGGGTGTCCCGCCACTTTTTGATGGCGGGGATAAGGCTTTACGTCTTAATTATTTTTTAATAAAAAAAACTTTCCTGATTTTTATTCCGCCTACAGGATTTTCTCCGTAATACTGAAATGAGGCTTCTTTGATTTTCACCGGTCCCTTACCTATTTCAAAAGTGCGTTGTTCCCAGGTAGCAGGATCACTGTCAATACCCGGGTTTACACGCAAATATTTTAAAGCCGGATTTACAGGATCAGCAGCAACCTTAACCTGTAATTGCGGAACTTTGTTAAGCTTACCCAGCGCATCAAGACTGTCAAAATT
>DNNS01000317.1 GCA_003497555.1 Spirochaetia bacterium | reverse complement strand
GAAATGCCGCCCGGTATTTCCATCCCGATAATCCCCGGGAACTCGCGGATGTTATTTGTGAAGTTCTGTATAACAACTCGCTCATGGAAAAAATGACTGCAGCCGGCGTAAAAATCGTCCAAAAGTATACAGGCAGACTGCATGCGGAAAAACTGCATGAAATTTTCGGAAAATTATAAATTTACACGATTAGCGGTACTACCGGAGACGAGAACATCAACTATGTTCTGCGCAGCCCGGGCTTTAAGCTCCAGGACGGATTCCTGCGAATACCAGGCTGCATGATCGCTTAATACCACATTAGGCAGGCGCAGCAGATCAGACAAAGGCGGTTCTTCTTCATAAACGTCAAGCGCTGCTCCGGATAAATGACCGCTGCGCAGGGCGTTAAGCAGGGCGCCTTGATCAATGATTTTACCCCGGGCGGTGTTTATAATAAAAGCATTTTTTTTCATTAAAGAAAATTCACGGCTGCCGAAAAAATGAACCGTTTTGCTGTTTAGCGGAATATGTATGGTTAAAAAATCGCTTTGCTCCAGAAGATCGCAAAAAGCAGCCGATTTTACTCCGGCGGCGTTCATTATATCTTGGCTCACAAACGGATCATGGCATAAAATTTCCCTGAAATTCCAGCCGGCGGTTTTACGTACCACGGCGCGGGCGATTTTACCGAAACCGGCAAGGCCCAGAATCGATCCGGACAATCTGCGTACCGGCACCGGCGTAATAATATTCCACTGCCCGTTTCGTACGCCGCTGTCCCGGGCCGGAATACCGCGAACAGCTGAAAGCAGCAGGGCGAGCGTGTGATCGGACGCCTCTTCAATGCAGTAATCAGGCACATTGGCTAAAATGATTTTACTTTCCGAGGCAGCCTCGAGATCTACATTATCATAACCGATTCCGTAACGGGAAATACAGCGGCATTTTTTCAGGCGTTTTATTACCGGCCGATCAAGTACAGCCAGATTGACCAGCACGGCATCGGCGTTTTCGGCAGCGCGAATAATATCGTTTTGATCAAGCGATTTTTCAAAAATCAGTTCCGGATTAAGCGGCGCCAGGATATTTTTTTCCGTATCATAGGATAAATACCGGTTATCAAGAATTACAATCAGCGGACGGTTCATGAAATTTTCAGATTAAAGATTATTGTTATAAGCGTGTTAATAAAAAAAAGATAAAGCATGGAGGAAACCACCGCTTTGGTGGCGGCAACCGGAACATTGGTAATGGAATTGCCTACTTTAAAGCCGTTAAGCAGGCAGATAATGGAAATTCCGGTGGCAAAAAAAATCGATTTGAAAATAAATTCCAGAATATGCCAGAAGGAAAGACTGGTTAAAAAATCAAAAAAGAAATTGCCCAGAACAAAAGTAGGTTCAAGAATTTTTGCCACAGCTGCGCCGCCGGCAACGGCAATCATATCGAAAAAAATATTTAAAGCCAAAAGGGATAAAACCATGCCAATGATGCGCGGTGCGATTAGAAAAGTAAGAGTATCGATTCCCATGGTTTCCATGGCTTCGAGTTCATGCGCCACGGTCATATTGCCGATATGCGCGGTGATGGCTGTACCGGAACGGGCAATAATTATTATTCCGGTAAGCAGAGGCCCGAGATTACGGATCACCAGCAGATTCAGAATATAACCGAGCATGGTTCCGAAGCCTACCTGGGAAAGTTCGCGGTTAAGGATAAAAATTATGGAAATACCCATTACCAGGCCTATGATACTGATCAGGCTTAAAGCTTTTACTCCGGTAAAATACACCTGCATGACAATTTCTCTGAAAATATAGCTTCGGCCCCCAAGCTTGCCTTTAAACAGCCGGCTCAGGGAAAAATACAGCAGGGCAAGCTGGCCTGTAATCAAGCCTAATTGCCTGAAAAAAAATCTTCCTGCAGTTCCCGGCAGTGTCATTATTCCATTGCTTCTCATGTCAATATTTTACCTTCTTTTAATAAAAAAGTACAAATAAATAAAGTGCCAATTAACTTGTTTTTTTCTATCCTCAGGTTATAATAATTTTCCTTTTGGGAGGAACAATGTACAGACCGGAAATAAAAGTAGTTGACTGCAGTATACGCGACGGCGGGTTGATTAACAAATGGCAATTTTCAGATGAACTGGTGCGCGAAACCTACAAGGCCTGTGCTGCTGCCGGAGTCGATTATATGGAAATAGGCTATAAAGCCTCAGCCGGTATGTTTGATCCCAAAGAATACGGAAAATGGCGCTTCTGCCGCGATGAAGACATCAAGCGTCTGCTTGATAAAATCGAATTAAAATCAAAAATTTCCTGTATGGTTGATATTGGCCGTGTTAATGATGAAGATATACTGCCGGCCAAAAATTCCGTTTTCAGCATGATCCGCGTAGCCTGTTATGTTAAAGAGGTAGATAAAGGCATTGCCCTGGCTCAAAAAATAATGGATAAAGGCTATGAAGCGACAATAAATATCATGGCGGTATCTACCAATCTTGAAAAAGACATAAATGAAGTGCTCGAACAGCTTGATAAATCCCAGGTGCCGGTTGTGTATGTTGTTGATTCCTATGGCTCCATGTTTCAGGAAGACATTACCTTTTTAATAAAAAAATATCAAAAGTTTATGCCTAATAAAACTTTAGGTATTCACTGTCATAATAACCGGCAGCTTGCTTTTTCCAATACCATACAGGCTGTTATTGACGGCGCTAATCTGCTTGACGCTTCGGTTTTCGGAATAGGCCGCGGAGCAGGTAACTGCTGTCTGGAACTTCTGCTGGGTTTTCTGAAAAATCCAAAATATCATGTCCGGCCGGTTTTTAAACTGATTGAAGATTATTATCTTCCGCTCAGGGAAAAAATTGAATGGGGTTATCTGATTCCCTATGCCATAACAGGTATGCTTAATGAACACCCCAGAAGCGCCATGGCCCTGCGCGACAGTGCAGATAAAGACAAATATACGGATTTTTATGACCAGCTTACTACCCCGGAAACAACTGTAAAAAGCCGACATTAAAACCCGGAACCTGAAACAATGAAAATTAGGCTCTCACGGAGATCACAGAGCATACGGAGGAATTTAATAGATTGTCATTATTCACCGTGAGTACCGTGCCCTCTGCGGGACACCCGAAACCATGAAAATAACGCGCACTG
>DNNS01000426.1 GCA_003497555.1 Spirochaetia bacterium | reverse complement strand
CTTGGCCTGATTGTACCGCAAATCCGCATTACCGATAATCTTAAACTGCAGCCGGATGAATACCAGATAAAAATAAACGGAGTACCGGTAGGTAAATACCGGCTCAGGCCTTCCAAATATCTGGCAATGAATACATCCGGAATTGAAACCGAACTGGAAGGCGAAAAAACCATGGAACCGGCATTCGGGCTTCCTGCAGTATGGATTGATGATGAATACCGGGAAAAAGCCGAAAAAAAGGGATTTACGGTTGTTGATAATCCCAGTGTTATTGCCACGCATTTAACTGAACTTATCAAGCGCAATGCCCACGAAATTTTAGGCCGGCAGGAAGTCAAGCAGATTATTGATAATGTACGCAAAAACAATCAGGCGCTGGTAGATGAACTGAAAGACAAGGGAATTTCCGTGGGGTATGTGCAGAAAGTTCTGCAGCAGCTTCTGCTTGAGGGCATTTCCATACGTAATATTGTACGTATTCTTGAACTGGTGGCTGATTTTGGCCCGGGAGCCAAAAATATCGAACTGCTTACCGAACATGTGCGCAGCGGCCTGAACCGGCAGATTTGTGAAATGTTTGCGGATGAAGCGCGCAATATTCACGCCGCTATTTGTTCCACAGAATTAGAGAGTGAGCTGCTTGAAGCGGTAGTAGAAACCGATTCCGGTAATGTGCTTAATTTGGGTCCGGATGCGCTTAAAACCCTGATTGATAATATCGGCAGGGCTTTCAGGGAAATGCGCGATAAAGGTTTTTCGGAAATCCTTCTGGTAGAGCCCAATCTGCGCTCGGCTCTGCGTAAGGTACTGCAAAGAAGCTATCAGCAGGCAGCTATAATATCCGCCGGAGAAATTGCTCCGGATTATAATATCGATATAATAAGGGTAGTTTAGGAAATAAATGGCGGAATACAGAAGATTTGTTGCCGAAAGCCGCAGCGAAGCAAAACGTCAGATGGAAAAGGAAATGGGCTTAAGCNNCATTGTTGACGAAAAGGAAATAAGCCTGCGCAGCGGTTTTCTCGGGCTTTTTTCCAAAAAGATGTATGAGATTCAGGCCGGGAAAAAAGGGCAAAGCGATTTCAGGGAAATGTACCGCGATTCGGGGCGTAATGCCAAAAATGAAATCTCCTTTTCTCCCAGCAGTAATTTTATTCTTGATTTAATCAACCGGAACAAGGCAGATGAAGAAAACGTCAAGCCTGTCGGCAGTGGCGATATTTATGCGGATTTTCTTGAGCAGGTAAAAAGCAAATCGCATCTGGCCGGTAATCAAATCCGCAAACCGGCTGTATCAATACCGGTTGTACCTGCGCTGCCAAAGGAAAAGCCCGAAGCGGATTTACACGCAAGTCCGCTGGCCCGTTTTCTGGCGGATCACGATTTCTGCGCTGATCTTTCCGCCCGTCTGGCATCGTCTGCTCCGGTGCGGGAGCTGCGTACCCAGCTTGATAAAGACAAATTTGTGGAGCATGTAGCCGGTTATTTCCCGTGCGCCGGAGAAATAAAAACCTATGAATCCAATGCCAATGTCATAATAATGGCCGGTCCCACCGGAATCGGCAAAACCACCAACCTGGTAAAGATTGCATCCATATACGGGGTACGCCTGCGGAAAAGGGCAGTGCTGTTAACGCATGATTTTGTACGCATTGCCGCAACCGATCATCTGGAAAAATACGCCGGCATCATGAAAATTCCCTTCCATATAGTTTTTGAAAAAAGCGAACTCAGGGAAGTAATTTCGCAATATATTCATTATGATTATATTTTTATCGACACGGCCGGAACCAGTCAGAATGATCTTAATACCATAAATGAACTGGCGGATTTTATTTCCGCCATTAATCTTCCCAAAGATGTTTTTTTAGTGCTTAATGCAGCCAGCCGCAGAAAAGAAATGAATAAAATACTGGAAAATTTCCGGCCGCTTAATTATAATAAAATTATAATTTCCAAAATTGATGAAGCGGAAACCCTGGGTACGGCTCTTTCCGCCGCCGCTTCCCTGCGTCTGCCGATCGGATTTTTTACCAACGGACAGAAAGTGCCGAATGATATAATACCGGCTTCAACCGAAGCCCTGGCCCTGCTGTTAAAAAAGGAATGGAAATGGTAGATCAGGCTGAAGGTTTGCGTCAAATGATGCGGGAAATGGGCGAAGAGACCAATGCTGCGCGCGCGGAAAAAAAACAGCGAATTATTACTGTTGCCAGCGGAAAAGGCGGCGTAGGCAAAACCAATGTAGCGGTAAATTTAGCGCTTAAATTCCAGGAAAAAGGAAAAAACACCCTGCTTATGGACGGAGATCTGGGGCTTTCCAATGTAAATGTACTGCTGGGTGAAATTCCGCGCTTTAATCTTTTCCATGTTTACAAAGGAGTAAAAACACTCCCGGAAATAATAACTCCTACCCGCTGGGGAATTGATATTATTGCCGGAGCTTCCGGTTACCGGCAATTAGCCAATCTGGCAGGCGCAGAAAGGGAAAGATTTCTGCTGCAGTTTAACGGTATGGAAAAATATGAGATCATAATAATCGATGCCGGAGCGGGAATTTCCGATACCGTTCTTGATTTTGTATTATACGCAGACGAAGTTCTGATTGTAACCACTCCTGAACCTACCAGCATCACGGATGCATACGGTATAATCAAGGCGATTGCCGCAGAAAAAAAAGATCGCCCGGTAAAACTGATCATTAACCGCTGCCGGGATATGGCTGAAGGCAGGAAAACCGCAATACATATACTTGATATTTGCCGGCGTTTTTTAAGCCTGGAAGTGGAAAATCTCGGACTGGTATATGACGATCCGGCGGTAAGAGAATCAGTCAGCAGACAAAAACCGTTTACCTGTCTTTATCCCAAACACAAGGTGAGTGTTTGTCTTGATCATTTAGCCCAGCGTTTGCTGCAGCTTGAACCTGATAAACTGCCGGCCGGGGGCATCAGGCAGTTTTTCCTGAATATTTTCGCCAGGCAAGGCAGTTAAATAATGAATTTTTCAGGTAAAATTGTCAAAATATCCCTAAGCGGCGGAGGTTTGTTTATGATCCCGGCCCTGCTGCTGATTCTGATCAATTACTCAGGGCCATGGCAGCTTGTCAGCAGGCTGTTTATTTCCGGTTTGGCCGGAAGCGCGGCAATTTATATCAGTCTGCTGATAATTAAAAGTCAGGTTCCGGAAATAGCTGCGCTAATTTTGGGTGACTCTTCCGCCCGGGAAGAACATGCTGTTAATGAAGAAGTGCATACAGCGGCGAGCAGCAGGGAAAAAGGCGGCAGTGTGGATATAACCGTAGGCGATGATTCGGAGACTGAAAATGAAACGAATGATTATCAATCTGCTGATAATTCCGGATTAAACAGCCCGGCAGCGGATATTCCTGCTATGCCTGAAATTTTTAAACCCGGTATATCAACAGCAAAATCAGCTAATGATGATAATACAGATGTTGAAGATTTATACCGCATTGATCAGTCTGATAAAATATTCAATGAAGAAAAAAAGTCTTCTCCGCCGCCTGCAGAAAAGGCAAAAATTTCTTTCGGCAACGGTAAAATGAAATACCGGGATATGGAAATACCCGATAATCCGGAACTTAATGCCAAAGCCGTACGTACCATGATGAAAAGGGACAGCGAATAAAATATGAATAGTTCGGAAAAAACAAGGGGGAAATTTTGTTAAAATTAAAAACAAGGAAACAGGAAATGCCGAAAATTGAAATGCGTCTGGATATGACCGAGTATGAAGAAATTGACGTGTGGAAAGAATACGTCAGAACCAAGGATCCGGCAATCAGGGAATTTTTTGTAAAAAAATACGCTCCGCTGGTAAAATATGTAGCCGGCAAGGTGGCGGTCAATATGCCCGATTCCATTGAATTTGACGATCTGGTCGGCTTCGGTTTTTTCGGTCTGCTTGATGCCATAGAAAAATTTGATCCCTATAAAAACATTAAATTCAAAACTTATGCGGTAACCCGTATTCGCGGACAGATTTACGATGATCTGCGTTCGCTTGACTGGGTACCCCGCTCCGTGCGCCAGAAAAACAAGGAAATAGAGGAAGCGGTAAAAAACTTTGAAAAAAAACACGGCCGGGCGCCAACGGATAAGGAAATCGCCAAGGTAACCGGTTTTGAAATACAGCAAATACAGAAGATGAGCAATTTAACAAGCGATACGGCTATTGCTTCGCTGGATGATATATGGTATTTCGGGGATGATAATGATCAGATATCGGTTCTTGACACTGTGGAGGCTCCGGAGAGCATTCATCCCAATGTGCAGGTGGAAAGGCAGGAAGTACGAAAAACCATTTATGAAGCTATAAAAAAACTTCCGGAAAATGAGCAGAATGTACTGGTACTTTATTATTATGAAGATCTCACGCTCAAGGAAATAGGGGCGGTACTGGAAGTAACCGAATCAAGGGTATCGCAGCTGCATACGCGCGCAATTTTACGCCTGCGTAATCTTCTGAACGAAATAAAAAAATCCCTGATTTGATAATCCGCTGTAAAAGTATTATAATAAGTACAGGCAAGAAAATTAATGGAATTCAAAGAATACCTGCTGGATCATAAAAAGGATTTATTCCGCAGCCAGACATTTACCTATGATCCCTTTAAAATGCTCCGGGATGAAGCCAGGGCTGAATCCGATCAGCAGGGTGTGGTTATCATCGCAGACAGTATGGAAGAGGCCTTTATCAAGGCGGCTTCCGAACTTAATGTCGATATTTCGCGGCTGGAATATAAAATCCTGGAAAAAGGATCTTCCGGCGTATTCGGTCTGGGAAAATCCCGTTTTAAAATACACTTCAGCGTCTATACTTCCCATGATGTTATTGACGAAGGCTCCGAGGTATTTGAATTCGGCGAAAGCAGCGGAGAACTGCAGCTTAACATGGACGGCAAGGCAGCAGTAGATATAAACCGCGAGGGAATATTCATTATTATTTATCCTCCCCGCGGCGAAGGGCATCCGGTCAGCGCAGAAGCAGCCATGCATACGGTGCGGGAAAAAGAAATAACCGATTTTCCCGAAGAGATAGTTAAACTGGCAGTCAGCCGGCGGGATGGAAAACCCTACAAAATCGGAGATTGGAAACCCAATGCGGCCCAGGACGGCAAGGTATTTTTAGAAATTTCCGATGATCAAATGAAAGGTTATATACGTATTATAG
>DNNS01000741.1 GCA_003497555.1 Spirochaetia bacterium | reverse complement strand
CCAGCCATGATCGCCTAGAAAAAATCCCTGATCCGATGTATAAATTACTACGGTCTCTTCAAGAATGCCTTCTATTCGAAGGAAATCATACATCCTGCCAATATTATCATCCACAGAGGCAACACAGCGCAAATAATCCTTTATATATCTCTGGTATTTAAAATTTTTAAGATCATCATGATTTTCAAAAAATATCTTTTCGCCGGTTTCCTCAGGGATCAGATAAAATCCGTCAAGATTATCGGGATGCGGTATAAAGTCCATTTCGGTTTTGCTTTCAGGAGGCAGTAATTTCAAATCTTTATACTGCATATTAATTGTAATCCGCATCTTTGCTTCTTTTGCAGCTTTGCTTCTGTTGGAATAATCATCATTAAAAGTGAAGGGCAGGGGAATATTTTCACTTTTATACATTTCCTTATGTTTCTCGTCTGGTTCCCAGTACCTGTGAGGAGCTTTATGATGACACATTATAAAAAAGGGTTTTGTTTTATCGCGGTTTTTAATATAATCAATGGATAAATCGGTTATTATATCAGTTGTATAACCATAAAAATTTTTTTCATTACCATTGCAAACCATCGGAGGATTAAAATAAGGCCCCTGGCCTATTAGGATTTTCCATTCATCAAAACCGGTTGGCCAGTGTTTAGGCCCCTGACCGAGGTGCCATTTTCCGATATGCGCAGTCTGATAGCCGTTCCTTTGAAAAACTTTCGCTATATTGTCCTGCGTATTATCCAGATGAGCGCCAATGGTTGTAACACCGTTAATATGATTATATGTACCGCAAAGAATAGTAGCTCTACTTGGTTCGCATATGCTATTCGTGCAGAAGCAGTTATTAAATCTTATTCCTTCTTCGGCAAGCCTGTCGATGTTGGGAGTTTTATTGATTTTGCTTCCGTAACAGCTTATTGCATGCGCTGCATGGTCATCGGTCATGATAAACAGTATATTGGGTCTCTTGTCTGGCATAGCTGATTTTATAATCTTCCTTCGGTAATATTTCTAATCGTTATATCAATCAATTTTTTAACTTCTTAATATACTAAATACTTTTCAAATGCTCCCATAACAGCATCAATATTCTCAACAGGCTCGCCCGGATAAACCACGTGCCCTAACATAAGACCCCCTTTTTTATCCCCTAACTTAATAACGCATTCCCTAATATGATCATCAACATCTTTAGGACTGCCGTGTATAACGATACTCTGTCTGTCAATATCAAGCTCAATGCATATCCTGCCTCTGAGTGTTTTTGCCAGGTTATCAATACCGTTGACAAGATCCTGAACATTTATTATATCAATACCGCAGTCAATAATATCCTCAATAAGATCCATGATATAGCCGTCAGAATGCATGTGAACAAGGGCGCCTTTTCTCCTGGCAATAGACATAAGCCGCTTGTAACTTGGGGCTATGTATTTTTTAAACTGGTCAGGTGAAAGCATGGGAGTATTCTGCATGCCGAGGTCCTCTGGGTACTTTATCATATCAACGCCGATGTCAATATATTTTCTAACCTGATGTTCAGCAAAATCTTCAAGCATTTTTATTAATTTAATAAGCCGTCCATCTTCATCCGTCATGTCAAATATTATGTTTTCGTAACCCCGTATATAGGTAAGATAGAGAAATAAAAATCCATGCTGCAGATTTCCGATAGTAAGTTCATCTTTCTCCTTTGTTTTTATGATGTTTTTTTTAATCATGTTCCAGTCAATGGAGTCTCTATATGTAAAATTTTCAGGATCAGGGGCTTTATATAATGCAAATTTATCCCAATCTTGAAGCGGATGCTCTATTGCAGTGCCTCTGATACCGTTCATTAAAGTTTTCCATCTGCAACCCCATGAATCAACAGGAGTCTTTTCAATATTGCTGTAATCGTCAATGTTGACTTTTTTCCAGTCATAGTCACCTTTTTTATGGCCTGAAAAGAGAACCGGATGTTTGAACATCAATTTATCAATTTCATGTTTGTAATATAAAACCGCGGCAGGGCTGAAATGAACGCCTGATGGTATAATGTCTGGATAATCAAATCTTGCAGCCCGCAGGAAATTTTCCCTGTGATTCATTACCGGCTCCTTGTCGTAAAATTACTGTTTTCTTTTTAACTTTTTTTAATATTTTCGATCTTCTTTACAAATTTCTCTGTTTCTTCCATCGTATCAAATCCAAAGTTAAAACACAATTGTTTAGAATTTATTTTTTCCCATATTTCTAAAGCTTTTTCCGGAGGAACGGAAAATACCTGCCCAAATCCAAGCTTGTCAATTTTTTTATACAGGTCCATCCAGTCCCTATTGGCCGCTTCGCCCGCCCCCGGTTGCCATTGTATTACAGAAAGTCCTTTTACATTTGTTAGTGAATCAAGGTGCCTGATGGTATCAGGGCCGTCCAGATGATATTCGGCGTTTTGAAGTTCATTGACTTCATACTGCAGGCAGGGAATTTCAAATTTATTAAACATCTCTTCACTGATCATAGATGAAAAATCGCACTGCGGTATGTCCATCCTTCCTGTTGAATACATGCCATGTCTTGTTACAGTGCCTGTATTTTGAATATCAAAAAGTTCATCAATTGCTTTCCTAACTTCGCTTATCGCCCTGTTTATATCTTTCAACGCCTCTTTTACTGTATCAGGTCGCTCAATTAAATCAATTAATAAATTATTTGGATTCCGCAATGCTGCAAGACAATCTAGACCTCCTTGTAACTGTGTAGGGAATATTATCAATGAAGAAGAGCATTCTTTTCTTAATTTTTCCGCAACATAAACAGTTCTTTCCCACCATCGGTTGCCTTTATTGAATTCAATTTTAATATGGTCCCAGTCGTTAATAATCGGCTCTATCCATCCTGTCTGCATTTTTTCATCATTATATTTTATATCAGCACCAAGCAGGGCCGAAAAATGATCCGCACAAAATGATACTTCATAGGCCGGGACAGCATTGTATAAATAATGGAAACTCTCTGCCCATTCTATAACCTTGTCTATTAAAGCCTCTATATTTCCATGTGCAAATAAATACGGATTTGGCCTTGATAATTTTCGTTCCTTGTTTTTCGGTACCTTGATATTCATAGCAGGCATATGATTTTCGCCTTTCCAAAAATTGTCCCAGCTTTGTTTTGCGATCTCAAAATCGTCTTTTAATTTAAGTTTCAAAAAGAATATCCTTTTTTAAAATATATATTACCGATTGATTCCTGATTTATTTTGTTGTATAAATGTATTTATTTTTTTTGCAGAATTTGTACATGCCGCAGGCAAGGATAAAGAGCCTTTTATATTCCTAACAGAGGCTTCCAATTCTTTTTTTAACAAAAAATCAATTTCGTCAAACAAATGGGTTTTGGGGAAAATAGATTCATGTTTCTCCATAGATCTTAAAATTATTTTAGGATAATTCTTAAATGCTGGTACTTTTAAAACAACTTTTTGTGCTAATGAAGATCTGGATGGGATATCACAGTTTATTTTACTTCTTCGTATTTGAAAATTTTCACTTACAAGTAATTTTAAAAATTTCCATGCATCATCAGGATGTTTTGTTTTTTTGGAGATTGCAAAGCATATATATTGCCCATCTCCATTTATACGCCTTTTATTTCTGAACATTGGTGAAATACCCCATTCAATCTTATTTCCAATACGGCTGGCCATATGAGTACCGGTCGTATACATTGCGAGCGAGCCTATTTCAAACATTGTATTTATACCGGTTTCTGATACTTCGCCAAAAGTCGGCGCAATATCATGCACATAGATCAAGCTATAATACCATTTTAATGCACTTATTGCATCCGGATGATCCAGATAGCATTTTGTAGCGTATTCGTCAAATACTTTAACGCCATTCATTGCACAAACCAGGTAAGCTCTGCCCGCACCGTATATATTTAAAGCATATCTTTTTATTTTTTCTGGGTATGATGTATTTTTTATTTTCAACCCTATTTTAATAATTTCATTAAAATCTAGTGATTCATCAGGATATTTAAGTCCGGTAAAATCAAACAATTGTTTATTAAAATAAACAACAAGACCATTATTCCAAGCGGGAAGCGCAAACATTTTTCCTTTTATTTCACACGAATATAGTACTGTCTGGTAAAAATCCGGCAAAATATTTTTTTTAAAATCAAGGTCGTTTTCAATAAAAGGTGTAAGATCAAGTAGCATATCTCTATACTGAAAATTATATAATTCTGTTGTAGTCAGAATTAATATATCTGGCATTACACCTGCAGCTGCCATTGATATAATCTTGGAAGAATATTTAGACCATTGAATATGATTCATCTTTATTTTAACCAATTTAGATTGTTCATTAAAAATATTGCAGGCATAGTTAAATATTTTTATATCGTTGGGTGCTCCTCTTGATTCCAATATTAGGAAATTATGGTTATTGTGCTTTATATTATTATTCATACAACTGTTTAATATACTAATAATTATCAGCATTTTTAGTGTTTTTGAAATACGCATAAATCTCCTCTAAAAATTTATTCTATGTTTCCCTTTTTACCGGTTGTTGCCTGAGGACTTTTTAAATATGCAACAAATATTGTCTGCGGTAATGCCGATATTATAATCAATATCCTTTACAAAATACCATGTATCAGGCGCATCCATTGAAGCCCCCCATCTTGTACTATTAGCTATCACATAGTTATCCGAGTTTTTAACTTCAATCAATCCCATGCCTTTATCAACATAAGAATGGCCCGAAGTCCCAATAATATATATATTTTCTGAAGAATTAATTAATAAAGACCTGCATGTTTTATATGCATCCTTCGGTATTTCTTTGCCTGCTGTCTGCAGGACTGCAGCAAGTGCGTTTTCCGCCTTTAACATAAATAACGAAACATTTCTGGAATTTCTTATTTCTGTTTGATAATCGCTTTTACAGTATTCCGGGACTAGAAAATAAATATTAAGCGTCTGTGTCGTGCCTTGAATTAAAAGGTACCTGAAATTCGGATGAAATGTGCCCTGTGTCATACCTTGAAATACATGATACCATTTACCGCCGCCGTTTCCGGTAATTAATATTCTTTGCATATCTATTTCTCTTATTTCATCCTTACCCCTGTTTTTCCATAACCATACTTCCCGTACAATGGATTTTTTACCTGCCATCCATTTTACAAAATAGATTTTCCTTTTGTGAATGGGCATATATACTTTAATAAAGGAAAGGGATGTTTCTGCATCAGGATCGTCAGCTGTCTGTATAACTGGAGTAAAATCGCTTACCTCCCAGTTGTCCGACGGATTAATTATGCTAAGATTTTTAGCAATACCGAAAAGATGAGTATCCTTTTTTAATAATAATGTATTATTTACCAAATATTCTCCTTTCGGCAGAAATACCTTTTTCCCCTTGTTAATTGCCTTTTGCAGTGCTTCGGTGTCATCCGTATCCCCGTTACCCTTTGCTCCGAAATCTTTTACATTTATTATATCGTTATCTTCAAATGTCGGGAAATCCTCGCTCCATAAATGGCTCGATAGCAGATCCTCTGGTATTTTTTCAATTTTCAAATCCAGTGAGATAACCGAATGATCTGTAAACTTTCCATTAATTACTTTTACATTTTTATAAACATTGCAATAGGCATATTCCTTTATTCTCACCCAATTTTTGATGTTTCCGGATAGATCATCACCGTCGTCATTTTCTATTATTTTTTCAATATTCTTAAAATAAACATTTTTTATGTAAAGAGAACGGTCTTTATTATGGATTGCCGGTTTTGAAGGATTTCTGAATTCAATAGAACCGTCAATTAACGACAAATTGCCGCTACAATGAAGATCGGCCCTATCTATTTCAAATGCATAACCGTCTGTTTTGATAATTTTAAACCCAACTAATGTAAACGGTGTAAACTTGTTAAAATATACAGCAAGCTTATTCTGATTGATCATTGTTATACCGATTGCAAGTGGTCCCGGAAGGCTTAAATCGCTGTAAATCCCGTATTCGCCTCCAATAATTTCAATATTAGCCACGCTTGCGCCATTCCCTGGCATTCCGAATACCCCTGCAAAAGAATTTGAAGCGATTATTGTAATATCCTGTGCAGCGCAACCCTGAGCGCCCTTGAACCGGATGCCTACAGCACCTTTGTGGTCCTTGCCGCTCAGATCTATTGCCAATCCTTTAATAACCTGATTATAGTTTCTGTTGCCGTTATTAAATTCTATATCGACAGTATTAGGATCGGAGTTAGGGGGATTCTGCCAGAAATTAAAAACAGCCTTTAATGTTGTTTTTTTTTCAATTTCCTTCTTTTTCCAGTCAATTTCAGTTTCTTTCACTGAATCATCGTTGAAGCCAGCCGCATTATCAGCAAGTTTAATTACAGGACGTTTCCCTTTGCTTGAGCCAACCAGCACATTTGCCTTAATAGTGTTGGCATTATTATAATCTGATGCAAACTGAATACAGTTAATTGTATCCGATACTAGATACGTTCCTGATGGGAAAAAGCATACCAGATTATATTCATAGGCCTCTCTTACTGCTTTTTGAATGGCCTTTGTTGAATCTTTTTCCCCTGAGGGATCTGCGCCATATAGCGTAACATCAAGACACCCCAATTCTGTATATTTATTATTGGCTGCTTTTAAAGGCAAATTCATTATAAGCTCAGTTTTGGCAATTCCATAAAAATATAATAAAAAGATTAATTTAGGTAATTTTTTATTATTCATTGTTCTTCCTCATGCAAAATTTGCCTTATTGCACATTTTAAAATTATCGATATTTGATAACATAATTAAACTATATATATTATACTAAATACTTATATAAAATGTAAAGAACAAATTATGGATTTAATAGCACCAGTTAGTTAAATACATTTTTTATACACAAATTCCTTCAAAGTTGGAAAAAAATCTTAAAATGCTGTATTTTACGGTATTAAAATAGTAAAAAGTGTTTAACTTTGAAGTTGGAATAGTATAAAAATAAGATTATAAAAGCCCTTTGAAAAATTTGGAATTTCCAAGATGCATAATCGAGAGTAAAAACCGTGACAAAGTAGCATTTGCCGAAGGCCACGTACTACAGGATTTTATTTCAAAATCCGAGGAACGGAGCACATAGGCACTGTTAATTCGTAATTCCACATTGTCGTAGATTGCACTTTGAGGAGTCCTGTTTTTTACCTACTTAAGGTGTCCACTTTTCAATCGTTGCTAACAGGATAAAAATAATACTTGACAAAATATAAAAAATTAATTATAATGTTATAAAGTAATAATGTAATACATTATAATTAACAGGAAAAACATGAAAATTCATCCTATTCAGAAAAAATACTTTGTTGATCATGCTGTTGCGGAACTCATTACATTAATTTCTGAAGCCGGCAGTCATGCGCGTTTGCCGTCAGAAACCGAACTTGCCAAACAAATGAACGTCTCCAGACCCATTATCCGCGAGGCTCTTCAGGGCCTTAAACTTACAGGATTAATCACATCCAATAAAAAAGACGGCACAAAAATCAGCGAACCGTCTGTTAAAAAAACTCTTGCGCATTTATTGCTGTTTCATAAAGCGCAGAGCAAACGCTGGCATCAAATTGGCGAGCTGCGTTACGCCCTGGAACTGGGTATGTTGGATATTGTTTTGGAGCGCATGACTGCAGAAGAAATAACAATCATGGAACAATACGCTGAAGAATTAAACTCGGCAGCATCCCTGAAAAAAATTATTGAGCTTGAGATCAAATTTCATCAATGCTATTACAGCGGAAGCCACAGTACCATTCTGCAGGAATTAAGTGAGCTTTTAATGGAGTTTTTTAATGACTGCCTGTCGTCAAAACTGATCGGGAAAAAAATGCGTGCCTTGCTTCAATCCAGACAAGAAAAAGGCGAGCATCTTCTTTTTGCCCGGGCGCTGAAATCTCGCAACCGAGAGGCTGCTCATACCCTGCTGAAAAGACATTTATTGCATTATCTGGATAAATATTAAAATGGAAAAGCAAAAAACAAATCAAAATTTTCCAAATGTCTTTGATCTCAGCGCCGGTCAGCGGAATATTTGCTGCATTTACGCCTGGGGATCTTCAAAAGAAAGAGAAAGTTACGGATTGTCAGATTTCATGGGCGGTGTAAACGGCATTACAAATGCCAAAATACCTCTGCATTGTAATAAAAATAAAATTAATTCCCCGGCTATTCTCTGCGGCCTGTTAAATAAATCATCTTTAATAAGAACAATTCTGAATGAAGAAAAAATTCTTTATACCGGATCCAATATAGATAATATTTTAGCATCTACACGCGGCCTGCATATGCTTTTTCCCAAAGATCTGGGTGATGAGGGTTTTATAGTATATCTGGCGCATTCGCATTATCCGTTACTGATTGTTACAGCCAACACCGCAGCGGGGCTGTATTACGGCTTGCAAACCATAAAAAACCGAATTTATAAAAAAGGAAAAAAATATTCCATTGGCGATCTGGGCACTCGTTTGCTGCCGGTTCTGCATACGCCGAAATTTAAATATCGCAGTATGGCGACTTTTTTTTCCGGCCCCTGTTTTTTATTACCCGGCCAGTGGGAAAAAGAATTTAAAGGCAGTCACCGGGCCTTTATCGACTGGATGGCCGGACACAGGTTCAATCATCTGCTGGACTGGTCATTCACGCCCGATGCCGGTACCGGATTTCAGTCCAGGCAATTTCCCGGCCTCATAAATAAAATACATCCGAATGTTAAAAATGAATATTTTAAAGACATGCTGAATTATGCCCATAAACGCAACATTAAGGTTTGGCTGTTTTTTAAAATTCCTTTCCGTGATTATACTCTGACCATGAGTAATACCATGAGCCCTAAGGAATTTATTTTAGAAAGGAATGGCGATGATTCCGGGATAATGAATCATGTGAAACTTCCCGGTTTCGATTTAAAAAAATTCCGCGGAAAATATATACGCTTTGCCTGTTTGTCCCAAAAAAATACAAAAATATTCTGGCAGTCATATATCAAGGAACTGCTGACACTTTATCCGGAGATTGACGGCCTGGGGTGTGAGATTGGAGAACATCTTCATTCTTATTGTCAGTGCCCGGAGTGCCGGGGCAAGGAATATCATCGCGGATACGAATTTTTTAAAATGATGGCCGATACAGCATGCAGCATCAAGCCCGGTATCCGTTTATGGTTTTACCGCGCCCAAGGGGCAGTGGAAATTTTACAGCATAAAAATAATTTTCCGGGAATTACCATGATTGACTGGAATGAATTAACCGAGAGCTGGGAAATGGGAAGATCACGACCGCGGGGAGACTGGTTTTTATACCATACCGGAACAAATGAAAAGGCCGAGCCGGGCATCAGAAAAGCCTGCGGAATAATAAACCGTTATGGCCTGCAGGGATTACAGATCCGCGCTGTTAAATACAGGGAATGGGATCACAAGTATAATGCCTTTTCCGAATTTACCTGGAATCCTGACTTAAGTCTTAAAGATTTCGCGCATTTAAATACCATCCGGGAAGAAAGACGCCTTGATACCCATACGGAACAAGTCTATTTTAACTGGCTGAAATATATTGAAGCCAAAGCAACCCTGGAATATAAAAATGAAATTTTAGATGCAGCGCCGGAATATTGGCTGAAGAAAGAAGAAAGCCGAAAAAAAATGCAGGAAGCAAAACAAAATCTTGACCGGCTGCTGGCTGTAAAACGGAAATGCTCAGAGCGCGTTCAATTTATTAGGATATCCCTTTTCCGGGAAGAAAACACTCAAAATATTCTGGCTGGAAATTTTCTGAAAATACAGCATGCTGACGCCTCAGCCATCCCCTGGGAAGGAGTTCTTGTTTTTGGCCCCGGCGGGTATGCAGAAACCGGTTTCGCAGCCGAACCGGCAAAATATCAAATCAGACTGGTTGTAAAAAATATCAAGCCAATGGCGGCGGAGATAACAGCCCGTATCAACGGAATTCCGCTTTCGCGTTTTACATTATTACAGGCTGAAACTCCTGTGGAAAGTCAAAGCGGATGGAGCATTCACTGCTTTAATCATCACATTAAAAAAAACGGAATTTACAAAATACGCATAGAGCTGACAGCGGGCGATTCATGTTTGTTTCACCGCTTTCGGATGATTCCGGAGATAAAATAAAATTTTTAATTTTAAGCAGGATATATTATGCTGAATAAAACGAAAAAGATTGTTTTTAAAAATAATCCTTTTGCTAAAAAAGGCAGATGGCTTAAAGCCAATCTGCACACGCATACTACCAACTCCGATGGAATACTTTCGCCCCGGGATGCAATATTAAAATATGCCCAACATGGATATCAGGTTCTGGCCATCACAGATCATAACAGATGCACAATTCCCGATGCGTCTGATACCGGCGGCCTGCTTTTAATTCCCGCTGCCGAATATCATCCTCTCAACAGTATTAATCTACTGTCAAAAAAACATCATTTTGTATGCCTGAATGTCAAAAAAGAAATTGAGAATATTCAATCAATCCATGCGCAGGATCTGATAGATGAAATACTTGCTCAAAACGGCATGGTAATTGCAGGGCACCCATACTGGTTAAAACAGAATATATACGATCTTGCCTCCCTGCGGGGCATATCTGCCATTGAAGTATATAATACAACCTGCGGCCGGGTGGGCAGGGAATTATCGGATCAAATATGGGATGATTACTGCTGCCGGGTAAAACCGGTTTACGGAATTGCAGATGACGACTGCCACTTCAAGTCGCCGGAGGAATTTGCAGGCGGATGGATATGGATCAAGGCAGAAGAATCCAGTCTGGAAACAGTGATGTCGGCTATAAAAAACGGTGAATTTTACAGTTCAACCGGCCCATTAATAAATGATATCTCATTGTGTTTATCCGAACCAGATCATAATAACTGGCAGGGAATTCAGGTCACTGCGGAATGTTCGCCTGCCCGCTCGGTATGTTTTATAGCTCCGTATGGCGGCGCCCAGGTTTTTGCCGAAGCTGAAAAAACCATTGAAAAAGCATCAGCGGTACTAAATCCCAAAAATCCGTTTCTGCGGGTTGAAATCCGGGGCCATGACGGCAAAACAGCCTGGTCTAATCCTATTGAGATAGTATAGAGTCTGTGGATTATTTCACTGCATAAACAAGGCAAATTTCATTAATAAGGATAAAAAACATAAAAACGGCCAAACCGGATTTATTCAAATTACGCGAATGCCCAACCACGCCAATTTTATCTTTGAACAATGAAAACAAGAGAGAAGNNTGAAAAACAAAAACAGCTGGGAATTCAGATTTTGTGAAAACATGCCACCCACCTTAATCGCTTCCAGTGTAGCCGGCATGCTGGGCGGATTCCTGGGCTACATAGCATCACTGTCTGAAAATGAAAAAAATGATTGGGCGGATTATATCAAGAGTTTTCAAAATCAGGAAGGATGGTTTGAAGATACTGATATAAATGACGAAAATCGGCTCGAATGGTACGGCCGGGATCGGGCGCTTTTTCACAGAACACGGCATGCTCTTAGTGCGCTCTATGCCCTGGGGGGCCTTCCGGCCCGGCGCTTTAAAATGACGCAAGCATGGTACGGCGCGGGTAATATGAAAAAATGGCTGGAAAGCCTTGATTTAAGTAATTACTGGTACGCCAGTAACATGATGATGGATGCCTATCTGCTGCTGTCTCATGAATATAATTATTATCAGGAAAATGAAGCAGCCAGGGCAATTGAAGAACTTCTGAATTTCTGCGATGAGACTACAAACCCCCATACCGGTTATCATGATAGGGGATTATCCGAAGTTCGTAACGCCATGGCCGGCGCCATGCATCTATATCCGGTATATTTTTTAAGCGGCAGAAAACCTAAATATCCTGAAGCCGTCATTAAAACTACTCTCAGTCTGCAGCAGCCGGACGGCCTTTTTGCCTACCAGACAGAAAGCGGTGGAGAAGATTGCCTTGATTATGACGCAGTACTAATATTATGTAATTTCTATTTTTTAACTGCAAAATTTCAAAAAGAAATTAAATGCTGTTTTCAAAAATGCCTGCAGGCCGTTATGATTAACGCCAATCCTGACGGCGGATTTTCTTCTCACCGGCGCCCGGAAATATATAATTTTGGCACCAAAAAAACTCTGGCCCAGCCTCTGACAAGCAATCTGTGGGCAACCTACAGCCGCTTGCTGCTGATTGCCATGATACACAAGATACTGAGTCCGCAGGAATCTGCATTTCAACTGGGCGCAAACCTTATGGAAGTCTGGAACGGCGGTACCGAATATGAGAAATAAAAAATTAAATATTTAGAGAGTCGGCATGTCAATAGTAACACCCAGAACGATGAAAATAATTAAACCAC
>DNNS01000146.1 GCA_003497555.1 Spirochaetia bacterium | reverse complement strand
GTTCATGGACAAAAGTAAGAACTATCCCCAAGGCAGCACATAATTATGATATGCATATATTTGATGAACGTCTTTTTGCTTCTCTTGGTCCAGATTATATGGCTGAAAAGTCTTCCAGCATTGCTTATTCGGTAGATAATGGAATGACCTGGACATTGCTATTTGACGGATACAATACACTCTGTCGCCGTTCTTCTCTGATTGATTTCCAGAACAGATTATATTTCATTCAAAGTGTTTCAGATAATCCCGAACCGCTATACTATATGCCTCTGGAAATACGTCCAGGATCAGACACTATTTATCATCGTAGTGATCTGAATACATCTAATATAATGCCTGGTATGCCTTATATTGATCCAATTGGAAATTATCAGCACTATGCTCTGATAATCAGGTATATTGAATATAGTAATTCACTTTTTTATATTGGCGGATATGTTCACAATTTTTCAAAGATGTACAATTTTGGTTTATTTCGGGCGACTTCATTTTTGCCGGGGGATATACATGCTTACCAAATAACAACATCTCGTAATGATATTCCCTGGGACATAATCACAGACACTCATTATATATATGTGCTGTTAAGTGACAGAACTGCAATAAATCCGGATTCATTTATTGTTAAGGTTTATCGTAGCGGCAACACGGTGAATTTTACCGAGCTTTTCCGTTTCACAGCAGGGACATTTGCCCGTTCTTTTGAAATAATAAACGGGGATTTTTATGTAGCTATGGGCACCGATGTCGGGACTAACAGTACTAATTCCATACCAGATCATCTGACTTATACCAGTACTATGCATGCCGACGCAGGTAAAGTATACCGTATAAAAAAAACACTTTACAATCAACTGCCAGCAGTATCTGTAACTGCTCCGACCAACAATGCCATGACTACTGGACATACAGTCTCTATAACAGCCAACGCTGCAGACTGCGACGATTCAGTCAAACACGTAGAATTCGTTATTAACAGTATAAAAATCAGCGAGGACACTGCAGCTCCTTATTTCTGTGTTGTCTCAAATCTTTCGGAGGGCTATTATACAATTGTCGCAAAAGCTGTTGATTATTATAACTGCACTAATACAAGCTCTGATGTACACATTACTGTTGACAATACTACGCCTCAATTTACTGCGTCATCACCCACAAATAATGAAGAAAACATAGGCAGGTACAGTTCCGTATCTATATTTTTCAGCGAAACCATGGCAGCAGATATTTCAAGCAATATCATACTGAGCAATTACAATAACGGAGCTGTCATTTCAGGCGCATGGAACCAAAATAATGGAAGTAATCTGTTATTTACACCTGGAGCTGCCATGGGTGGAGCAAACGAGAGGATTATTGTGAGCATTGCAGGCAATGTCAAAGACCTGGCAGGAAACAATCTCTTTGGTGATACCAACTTTTGTTTTACGTTGCTTGCGGATACCCCACCGGTTGTATCGATAAATTCTCCTGATAATCTTGCTTTTCTTAATGCAGGCATGATGATTAGCGGTACGAGTTCTGATATAGAAGACAACATAGTCTATAATAAATATACTTATGATAACTGGGCAACCATACATATAACTGAAACTCTTTCTAACTGGTCAGTAAGTGCTTGCCTGCTTCCGGATGGAACAAATCTGTTTCAGATAAAGGCTTATGATACTGCAGGCGAAGCATCTGCTGTTTATTCCAGATATTTTATTATTGACAAAACAGCTCCGGGAATTTCACTACCCCAGGGTTTTACTACCAATCTGTTCTTTGAAACCAAAACAAATTTTACCATTGGTTTCAATGATATTAATCTTGTAAACTATTCGTACAGATATAGTACTGGAGAATTTATAACTGTAACAGATTCGTCCAGCCTTGCACTTTCATTTGACAAGTCAGGCGTATATAGTCTTGATATAAAAGCCCGCGACAAGGCAGGTAATGAAAACAGAATGGGGCTCGCGCTGACATTTGATATCAGCCTTGTTGATCTTGCAGGTCTTTCTGAAAAAGCGCGCAGGTGGGCCAGGAAAATCAGGGATGAGAAAATTGCCGGGGAACTTACTGATATTAAATTCCGGAAGAACGGTATACCGGTTATTGAGTATCTGGCTAAAAAAACAGGAGAAAATCGTGGTTCTGCAGCAACCATTGTGAGCAGAAAGAATGATAATGTGCTGATTATCTGCAAACATGAAAACGGTATAACCAAAGATCAACCGAAAAAGGTTACTGTTTATGATCGGTCAGGTAAATTAATACGGCAGATTGACCCTGCAGGTATACGGGATACGGTTCTGGTCTGGGATAAAAAAGACATGTATGGGAGACTGGCGTCTGACGGAATATACTTCCTGATTGTGGAATATACCGGTTCGAGAAATACCATTCCGGTGGTGATTATCGGAAAGGTGAGGTAAAAAAACTCCTGGGATTATAAAAATCTATTTTTTGAAGATATTCTGACAGGTATACCTTATCCCTAAATTTGACCCCAATTTTACTCACTACAAT
>DNNS01000438.1 GCA_003497555.1 Spirochaetia bacterium | reverse complement strand
TTATTTCGTCTCAATTCCTAAGTATTGCTTCCGGCTTTTTCAATTACCCCTGCCGATTCATGCCCGTGTACCGGAGAGTTCGGTTTTGGCTCATCCGCCCACCAGGTATCGGATCCGCAGATGGCGCAGGCTTTTATCTTTACAAGATATTCTCCATCACCCGGCCGGGGTACCGGTGATTCTTTAATTGTAATTTCTTTTTTCCCGGTATGAATTGCAGTTTTCATAACTACTCCTTTTTTACTATCGGGTAATTTGCTGCATGGTTTCCATGCACTTTATATCATCAGCCGCGCAAACCGCATTGCCGGCCGTAATGTCATTATCTCTGACCGCACGGATAAATTCTTTCATTTGTCTGGCAAAACTCCAGTCATGATTGTCTGTAAAACAAATTTTTTTTGATCTATCGTCGTCTTCATAATACCACTCGGCTTCCGCCGCATGCTGCATATTCAGAGGCGCCTGCGTACAGATGCGCAGGCGGCCGTTTTGAAAATACACTTCATGAATCTCATCCCAGGCATGCATATTAAAATTAATGCAGAATTCCATACTGCCGGTGAAAGAACCGAAATCGAGCAAGGTCAGACGCGTTTTTTTTTGTATACTGGAAACAATCTCCGGATTTTTTCCGGTTATATATTTTATAAAATTTACAGAATGACACCCGGTGTCAAGCAGGGCATAATAAGGGTTGTCGAAAGAATAAAATTTATCATCAGCGGTACAGGATAAAAAAGCTGCAGCCGGCTCGCGTTTTTCCGGTTCAGGCCCGGGCGTATTTTCTGACCTGTAGATATCCATATAATCGCCGATGCGCGCATCCCACCATGATCCGATAAAAGAATGCGTCCGGGCAAACAGAATTTCTCCTGCCCGGCAGTCTGAAATATGCGCTAAAACAGCAGCTACTGCATTTTCATGCCTTTTCATATAACCGGTCATCAGCAGCAATTTTTTTTTCTCTGCCAGATCTGCAAGTTTCTGCGCAGTTTCGGAAAACATACAAAGCGGTTTTTCCGTAAAAACATGTTTTCCGGCCAAAAGTGCGCGTTCTATATACCAGGCATGATATTCAACCCTGGTTAATACCAGTAGGGCATCATAATCGCCTGCGATCAGATCGGATACACTGGTAAACAGGCGCCGGATATTCCATTTATTCTGCAGTTTCCGGGCAATTTCAATTTCAGGCGTATACAAGCCGACTTCAACGCCGGGAATACGGCAAAGACACGGCAGATGAACAGCCTGCGCCATAAAACCGGAACCGATAATACCGATCTTCAAGGCCATAAAACCTCCATTTAGCTAAACGTTTAGCATTTATATCTATTATAATCAATTTCCCGCGCCTTGTCAAGGATTTTTTTAAAGAATTTTTAAACCAACTCGGTTTTAATAATTTTTACATAAAAAATTTTAAAACCATCGCTGCACGCGAATGAGCGCATAAAATTAGCGTGTATTCGTGTAGATCAGCGGTTAAATTTTTTCCTTTTTCATTTAATTTAACAATATGAGAGATACGAATTTTTTTTTTGAAAATAACCGCCTCTTATAATATAATTAAAACAATTTTCTATTGCTGATAAAATGAAATATTTCGGTGAAAGCGCTCAGTTTGAGTACAAAGAAGAATCCATTAAAGCAGACCGGCTGATGCGCCGCGGACTTTATAAACAGGCAATCGATCTTTACGAAAGTTCCTTTTCCGCGAATTCCGATAACTGTTATCTGCACACCCGTATCGNNGGCCAGGGCGCTTGGCTATAATCATTACAACTGCGAAGCGCTGCTTGCCTCGCCTTATCTTGATCTCTGGAATTCACGTACCCATATTGCACTTGGTAAATACGCAAGAATTTTAAAACTGGATCCTGACAACTACTTTATTAAAAACCTCCTGCAGAAACTGAAAAAAACCGAAAAAATCGAACAGCTGGTTCTGGAAAAAAGTCCGCTTTATTTTATCAGCAACCCGTCGTTTTTCTACCGGTTATCCTTTTTTTTTCATATCCTGGGACCCTTCCGCCCGGCTCTGGCTGTTTCACTGATCATTATTTCTCTGCTGACTTTCGGCCTGTATTATTTTAAAAATCCCGGAATAGCTGATATTTTTAAGAAAAAACAATCAGCTGATTTACAGATTGTTTCCGGTAACGCCCCGCTTCCGGATACCGAAACCCTGCGCTCCATGGAAGAAATAATGCTTTTTGACGAACCCAAAGCCGGGCCCAAAAGCAGCGAACTGGTTCGTTATTTCAATAATATGAAAACCTGCATAAAAAAACGCAGAATCAATGAAGCGATTATTATTTTTAACCGGGTAATTCAATCTGATGCTAATATACTGATCAAAGAAAAATTCAACCTGCTTTCCAGATATATTCCCGAACCCAATTTTGAAGATTTCACCTTTGAACAGCGTATAGATGAAATTACCAAAAACGACGAAAATAAAAATATTTTCATCAAATATGCAGGTGTAGCCTCGCAGGTCGAACACAGCAGCGTAAAAACCAAATTCAGCTTTACAATTGAAGAAAACGGCAATTACACTGCCACCGCTGATGTTATCTTTACACCTGCGCTGGCCCAGCCTCCGGAAAATAAAAAAAAATATTTTATTCTCGGACGCTATATAGGATTTCAGATCAAAGCCAAAAAAATTATCATCAAGGGACTGGCGATCAGGCCGTTTTAATGAAAACTATTTTTATATTTTTATTTTTAACCTCCCAGGTTATTTTTTCCTCCGCTTCCATGCTGAGCGGCAGCATTTTTTACCGCACCGTAACCGCTGATCTTTCCAGGTATTATTATGCCCAGGGTAAACACTATAATCCGCGCGCAGACGATACCTTTCACGTGTCCATAGGACGTTCCCATTTTTTTACTCTTGGCGGAATTTTTAAAAAAAAAATATTCCTGCTCACCGCAGATTCCTCATTCGTTTATGAACAAAAAAAAACCGGCGATGAACTTTCCCTGCGCAGAAATCTCACCGAGAGCCGTTACGCCTTTTCCCTGCGCCCCGGCGCCGGTATCTCTGTTTTTTTCCTCAAATTTTTACTGAATTTTAATTTTGAATATGCCATGCCCTCATCTTTCACCGAATATTTCCGCGATCTGTCGCGTTATCTTCGTAATGACATTTCCGCCAGTCTGCAGCTTGAACAGAAAATCCCGAAGATTCCTTTCGGCATTATACTCGGCACCGAATATTCCATCACGGCCGCCAATCTGGCCGCCGGCAGAATACAAAATTTCCGGGGTACTGTTAACGGCGGAATCAGCATTTATTTTTCACGTTATGTGACTTCGCGGATACAGGTTAACTATGAATACGGAGGCAATTTTTTACTAGACGGCATGTTCAGCTTCAGTTACAAATTTTCGGAACGCGTTTCCGCTGTCTGTGAAATGGAAAAACGTATTACCGGAGTAAATACCTGGCCGCTGGAAGCCCTGCGCGCCGGTATAAGTTTCAGCACACAGAAAAAATCCGGACCCAAATTGTTTTCCGGAGAAAAAAAATGATTTTAAAAAGAGAATTTTCCCTGCTGGAGTGCATAGTACTGGGAGCAATTTCAGGATTGCTGCTGCTGCTTGCTTTCCCGCCGTTCGACTTTTTCCCGCTGGCTTTTATTGCCCTGATCCCGCTCCTGATAATTATGTACTCTGCGCCTTCAGGCCGGGCATTCCTTGCACCTGTTGTTTGTTATGCGGTTTTTTTTGCCGGATTACTTGACTGGATTACCTACTTTCATCCTCTGGCAGTGCCGGCTGTGACTGCAGCGCTTGTTGTTTATTATACCCTGTGCTTTATGCTGGCCAAAAGAATTTCCGATCGGCTGGTTGCGGTACGCTTTCTTTTCCCCGTGCTGTTATTTACCTCTCTTGAATATATACGGCATCTCGGTTTTCTCAAATTTCCCTATGGTGTAATTGCCTACAGCCAGTATAAATTTACCGCACTCATTCAGTTTTCAGATCTAACCGGTTATCTCGGCGTATCCGCCCTGATTTATCTGGTTAATTCCCTGTTAGCGGATTTTACCGCCAGGGCACTTGCCAGGGGATTTTCCTGGCGCATGAGTTTTTCCAGACCTTATGATTTTATTTTCAACCGCCTGGTTTTTATTGCCCTGTTGTTTGGTTTGCTGTTATACTACGGCAATCTGAAAATAAATTTATACCAGCCTGCCGGAACCGTCAGGGTCTCTCTTATCCAGCCCTGGTTTGATTTCAATAAATTTCAGAAAACGGATAATCAGGCAGCGTATGTAAAATTAAATTTAGAACTGCTGAGAAAAAATAAAAAACAGACCATGCTGGCCAAGCTGGAATCTCCGGATCTCATTGTATGGCCCGAATCATCTTTATATGATTTTTATGAACATGAACTTAAAAATTCCGGTCATTTTGCCCTGCGCTATTATAATTTCTTCCGCAGTCTCAATGCCAAAAGCCCAACCTGGATTCTTGCCGGTACTTTAGCCCGGGAAAAAACCAATTCCCTCTTTTTCGATTATAATACCGCTGTACTGATCAACCCGGAAACAAAAGTAACCGATCGATATCATAAAATGTTGCTGGTGCCGTTTGGCGAATGGTTCCCCTATAAAAAACTGTTTCCGTTCATTACCCGCATTATTTCCGAAGCTCGCGGCGATGACTTTACTCCGGGGCCGCATCTGACCGTATTTCGGCATCCGAAATTCCTTTTTGCCTCCCTGATCTGCTACGAAGACTGTTTTGCTGATCTATGCCGCAAGTTTGTAAGGCAGGGAGCAAATCTTCTGATTGTTTTAACAAATGATGCCTGGACCTATTCCCCCAAAGCCGAAATTATCCATTATGCCTTTTCGTTTTTCCGCGCAGTGGAAAACCGCAGACCGGTACTGCGCAGCGCCAACGGGGGAGTAACCGGTCATATTTCCGCCCGGGGGAAGGCTATGGAGACCCTGACTCTTTTCCGCGAGTCATACATTACCGCCAGTCCGGAAATATCAGATTCATCAACCTTTTATAACAGGCATGGAGATCTGATTGCCTGGGCAGCTTTAATCCTGTCCTTATTATCTTTTATCAGCTCACTTTTTATTAAAAATAAAATGCACATTGATACCGGTAAAGCCCAAAAAGCGCATGGATGACAGCGTAAAAAAATTCATAGGTCTGCTGCAGACCAACCGTGATCGTTTTGCCGTTTTCAATCAGGCAAAATTTCAGCGGTTCATCAATGATATTAAAAAATCCGACCTGGTGGATTTTTTTCAGCTGCTTCCTTATTATCTTAGCCGCAACCACCCTGCCCTGCCCGGCCATGTTCCCGGGCTGGCCATGCCCGAAGGCATTGAATGCTATACGCCAGATGAAAGAACCTGCAGCCTGCTTAAAAAGCATCATCAGATTATTCCTTCCCCGAACAGCGCTGCGCCCTTTATCAGTATGTTTGCGGTCATGGGCAGCATAGCATCGGTAGCCTATACCAAAGCTTCGGATTTTGATTTCTGGGTATGCTATGATACAAACCGCATTGAAGATGCGCAGCTGGTTTTATATAAACAGAAGCTTGCACAGCTAAGCGATCTTTTCCGCAAGCGCTATCATACGCCGGTGCATTTTTTTCTGAATGAAACCGGAAATCTGCGCCGTAATGTTTTTAGCGAAGACGACAGCGGAGGGCTTTCCAGTACCTTCGGAGCCCTGCTTAAAGACGAGTTTTTCCGCAGCTCCCTGCATCTGGCCGGACGTATTCCTTTCTGGTGGGCTGTCCCCCCGGGTATTACCCAGAAAAAATACGATATTCTGTACAAAACCGCAGAAGAACAAAAAGCGCTTGGTGATTTTGTCGATATCGGCAATCTTGAAATTTCACGCAAGGAAGATTTTTTAGGCGCCACTTTTTTTCAGATACTTAAAAGCATTGAGAATCCGTTTAAAACCATTCTCAAGATCGGTCTGCTGGAAAAATATCTGCTTTCCGATGAAACCATGCTTTTGGCCGACAAGCTGAAAACCCATGTACACAGCGGAATACTTGGTGAAGAAGTGTTAGACAGTTATATCTTTCTTTATAACGAAGTAAACCGTTTTCTGCTTGAGATTAAAGCCAGCAGCGACATTATCAACCTTGTTAATACCTGCTTTTATCTGAAAGCCGCTCCGGAAGTAAGCCGCTATTCCCATGATTTTTCCAATGTCAAGGTAAAAATTTTCAGACAGTATGCGGCGCTCTGGAAATGGGACAATACCCAGCTTGCTTATCTTGACCGCTATGAAGGATGGGAAATCAACGACATAAAAAAACTCTGGAATAAAATAAAAACCTTTATTATTTTCAGCTATCAGAAAATAAAGGAAAGCCTGCCGGAAATGAAAATCGAATCCACGGTTTCACAGGATGATCTGCAGATCATTTACAGAAAAATCGAAAGCTGTTTTTCGGTTCTGCCCGGAAAAATCGAAAAATGGCTGCCTTTTAAAGATGATGTTGCCGAAAACATCCTGTACTTTCAGCCGGTAGCGGAAGATTACGTTTCCGGGAAAAGTGTCTGGGAAGCGTATAAAACCGGCTATACTGCCAACAAAAATCCGGTTAATATACTGCTTAATTCCGCACCAACCCTGCTTGAACTGTTAATGTGGGCTGCGGTAAACGGCCTTTATGCGCCCGGGCGTACCCAGGTAAAAATCATGTCCAATTTCCACCGTCTTGATACCGGTCTGGTTAAAATCTTCCTCGAAGCCGCCAGCGAACTTTTTCAGCGCCCCTACAAGCTGCGCAACCAGCATATGCTGCAGAAGCCTTTTATCATCCGGGCCTTTTTTACCATTAATTTTCATTTTCCGCGCGATCAGCAGATGCGCGAACTCTGCCTGGTTTATCAGACCAGCCGGGATGAAACGCATATCAAATATTTCAGCCGCGAACAGGATTTGCTGCTGATCATAGAAATACTGGTAAAAATGCATAATCCCGATTATCCCATGCCTGCGGAAAATTTTTCTGCAGTGTTCGGGGAAAAAAACAAACTGTACGATCATTATGCGCTTCTGCTTGCAGCTGTTAATAATTTTTTATCCGGCTATAACCAGCAGCGCCGCAGTATCTTTTTGTTTTCCTTTAAAAACGTGGCCGTACTGATTGATCCGTCTGATGAAAAATGCCTGCAGATTTATGCCAATCCCGAAACCGCCCTGATTAATCTTAATATCAAATATTCCAGGACCGAAATTTCAGTGCAGGTAAATAAAAACGATCCGGTTTTTTATGAACTGGCAGCGGCTGCCGGCTCTCCGCCGGCTACTGCGGAAAAAATATTTATATCCGCCGGAGAAACGGTTTCCTCGGTCATTGTTTATCTTAAAAGCGGCCATATTTATTCTTTCAGCGCGCGTCCGCAGAATTTTGATCTTCTGATGCGGCCTTTTCTTGCCAGTTTAAGCTCCATACTTTCCGGCACCCTGAATCAGGATGATTATGACCGCCAGTTTGCCCGGCTGAAACTTTATAAAATCGAAAAAAACAACGGCCGCACTGCGGCAAGTGAAACCGATGATTTTTTTATTATGCGCTACCGAACGGCAAACATCAAACAAAAATCCTGGACTGCAAAAATTGTTTTTAAAGACGGAAAAAGAAATTTTTATTTTGAAGGCATTACCGGCGAAGACGGCAAAGCCTACAAATCGGAAAATATTATCATTCCCTTTCGTAAAATTTTTGAGCTTTTCAAATCCGGCAGCCTGTCTTCCTTTGCGCCCTCCGGTATAATTATGCCGCCGGAAATAACCATAGCTGAAAAACTCAACGTTTTCCAGTATCTGTTCAATATTTTCAAACGGCTGGCGGACGAGCTTTATAAATTTAAAACCTGAACCAAACGGAGTCTTAAAATGAATTACCGGCAAAAAACCTGCGCTTTTCTGGAAAAAAACGGATTATTTCCGGGAAATCTTGATTTTACCGGACTTACGGAATCGTTTATCCGTGAAATGGAAAACGGTCTGTCCGGCAAATCTTCCCTGAAAATGATCCCGACTTACATACAGGCCTCTACCCTGCGCCCGGCCGGAAAAAATATTATTGTACTGGATGCCGGCGGCACCAATTTCCGCGCTGCCCTGCTGTCATTTGATCATGAAGGCAAAGCGGATATTTCCCATTTCGGCAAATACCCCATGCCCGGTACCAGGGGAATACTGACCAAAAATGAATTTTTCCGGGAAATGGCCGAACTGATAGAAAAAACCGTGCCGCTTACAGAATCCGTTGCTTTCTGCTTTTCCTATCCGTCCGAAATTCTGCCCAACCGCGACGGCCGGCTGATTCATTTCTGCAAGGAAGTCAAGGCTCCGGAAGTTGAGAACACCCTGATCGGCGAGTCGTTAAAAGCGGCTCTGCAGGAACGCGGATATAAAATAAGCGGTAATATAATCATTTTAAACGATACAGTAGCAACCCTGCTTGGAGGCATATATTCCGGCGGCAGCAGACGTTTTTCTTCTTACATAGGATTAATTCTTGGAACCGGCACCAATACGTGTTATATTGAAAAAGGCGCTGCTATAAAAAAAATCCGATCTTTTTCCGATATGATCATTAATATTGAATCCGGAGCCTATGATCAGGCTCCGCGGGGAGCTCTTGATCTTGCACTTGATGAAAGAACCGAAACTCCCGGACAGCATGTATTTGAAAAAATGATTTCAGGCGCCTATCTCGGCCCGCTTGTTTTGCTTGCAGTAAAACAAGCTGCGGAAGAAGGATTATTTACTTCAGGTGCAGCTGCAGGAATAAACCGGATTTCTTCCCTGGAAACGGCTGATCTTGACTGCTTTCTGAATTATCCCTTTGAACAAAACCGCAAGCTTGCTTCAGAAGATTTTACCGATCACGATAGAAGTACTTTTTATATAATTGCCGGGCAGATTATCGAACGGGCGGCATTTCTTACTGCAGCCAATATCAGCGCCGCAGTGCTGAAAACCGGAGCCGGAACCGATCCGGATTTACCGGTTTGCATTGCTGCTGAGGGCACTACCTTTTTTTCCCTGAAAAATCTGCGCTTTCTTACCGAATATTACTGCCGGAAATATTTAACCGGACATTATCAGAGATTTATTGAAATCATCAGACCGGAAAATTCCACTTTGATCGGTACAGCTTTGGCCGGGCTGGAAGGCAGCCGGTAATTACCGAAACACGCCTATGATACAAAGCTCAGGCAGTATTATTACGCTTACTCCCGCTATTGAAACCTACCTGCAGAAAATGCATCATCTGAACATCGATCTGTTTACCCTGCCCTCGCCTTATGTATACCGCAAGGATATGAGCAAAGACTACGAGCACAGTTATGTCTATCTTGACAAGGGTGAAATAATCGCCTATTTTCTTATTTATTCCAATCCGGAGAAAAACGCCTTTCATCTTTACAAACAGGTTACCAGTCCCTTCCGCCGCGGAGCAGGAATCGGCAGCGCCTTTTTTGAAAAATTTGCGTCCAATATTTCCAATGACTCGCTGGTTTTTCTTTTTTCCTGGGAAAAAAATACCGAGACCTTTGAGTTTTTCCAGCGCCGCGGTTTTGAAGCGCGCGATAAATATACCGATAAAAAGCTGACTTTTATACGCATGGAAGCAAAAGGCGCGGTATTAAAAGAAAAACTTTCGGAACTTTCCAGTCAGGATATCTCCCTGCAGAAAGAGAACCTGGATAAAGCCAGGCATGATGCCAATAAAATCCTGCGGCTGATGTCGAATTTTATAAATATTCTCACGGTTGAAAATTGCCAGGAAATTATCGAAACCATTAAAAATGAAAATAACGCCCTGGTCAATCTGCTAAACTCCTGGGAAGAAAACAATCAGCTTAAAAAACACGAAATTGATCTTACCGGCATGGTGGTTGACCGCATCATGCCCTTTATAGAAATGTCCAGGGGGGGCTGCCGGTTTTCCTTCACGGTTGAAAAAATGATTCCGCGCGTACAGGGCCATTATTCCCACACGGAACGGGCCCTGGTAAACCTGATCAGCAACTCCCTGGAAGCCATTGAGCAGGCCGGACGTTCGGGTAAAATTTATATAAGTATAAAAGAAAATTATAATGATACGGTTTCCCTTACCATACGGGATAACGGTTCGGGAATTGACGAAGAATACCTGAGGCCGGGCGAAGACGGGCTGCCGCGCTTTGTCGGCCTTTCCATCAACAGACAGGGCGGTCATGGTATGGGTTCGCGCCAGATTTTTGACGCTTTCGGCCGCGATAACATCCATATTACCAGCCGGAAAAACCGCGGCACCACCTGGGAAATATTTTTTAAAAAAATCAGATACGGAGCTGTTTATGCGCTTAATTCCATCCGCTACCGCGTCCTGGAAATTCAGAATCTGCTTGATGTAAAATTATCGGTTGAAAGCTTTGACTTTTCCGTCACCATACCGTTTATCTGGCAAATCAGAAAAACTGAAATTCTGCTGTATGATATTATTTATCTTTTCAGCGAGCGCTGCAATATACGCGATGTTTTCCGCAGCATTCTTGACTACCGCTACGGATCGCTGCCTATTGAAAAATTCAAAGATGATATTAATTCCCTGCGTCCGGAGTCAGGAGAAATTTCCAAATGGGTTATTGATCTGTCCCGTAAAATCAAATCCTTCGAGGAGTTCGTTCTGGCCAATGTACAGTATACGGACAAGGTAAAATACTCTCTTTTTGCCAGTTATGCCCAGGCAACGGAAAAAATCATTGTATTTACTCTTGACCCTGAAAGGGAACGTTTTTTATGCGCAGATCGCAAATTAGTCGAACATGCGGATCTTGCGCTTTTTCTGGGCAGGGATAAAGAAGACCTGCTGCGCGGAGAATACCGGGGCGATCTGAAAGAAATCGATAATCCGGTATATCTTGGAGTCTGGCGCATTGATACTGCGGACGATTTTGAGAAAAAACTGAAGCTTCTGCGCCGGGGCGCCCAGGCCCTGATTGCCATAGGAATCAATAAAAATAAAAAGGTAAAATTTTATGAAACTACCAGCAACACCTGGCAGCAGAAAATCAATACTTTAAAAATATTAACCCTGGAAAAACTGGCCGGATTCTCAGATTCCGAATTGTTTTCCATTGCCGAAGAAGCGGACGATTACCTGGAAAACCTGGTTTTTGTCGGTTAATTGCATACCGGTGATTTTTTTTCAAAATTATTATATTTTNNTCTTGGCAAACTGCAGTCATCCGGAACACCTGAACAGATATGCGGGCGATCAAATCTGTTTGCCATGGAGTCATCATGTATAAAATATTTTTTATTCTTTTCCCGTCGGTATTTATTTTTTCCTCAATCCTGTTTTTTCCCGATTCCATGAAAAAAAAACGCAATAATCCTGCTGACCCGGGAGGTATAAATTTTCAGGGATATTCAGTATTGTCGGAAACGCAATTTGTTCAGACCATTAATGAACAGGATCTTCTGACCGGGAATACCACAGTAATTTTTTCCAACTTCGGCTCCAGGGCGCAAAAATATATGGCATCCCTGTCTGCCGATTTCCGTGATGCTTCCTGGGATATACTGCCTGATAACCGCATATATAAATATATTCTGCCCGGTCCCGGAACCTGGACTGTGTATTCGCGTTTTTTACTGAATAACGGCAGAACTCCCTGCTGTACCAATCTTGTAATAATAGGCATAAAACCTCCCGGCCAGATCAAAATTGCATCGTTTAATCTGCAGAATTTCAGCACGGTAAAAAGTCAGAATAAGGATATTGTCCGTACTTTTGCCTGTATTCTGACCAATTTTGATTTAATCGGCCTGCAGGAAATCAAGTCGGAATCAGCCATGCTGAATCTGCATAACGAAATAAAAAATCTCGGCCTTGATTATAATTATTTACTGCTTAAATCCGGAGATGAATATTATTCATTTATTTACCGGTCTTTTATCACTGTTTCTTCCAAGTATTACCGGCCAGAGGGCGGTTTTATCAGACCTCCGTTAATCGCCCATTTTACTGCAGGAAATTTTGACTTTGCCGCTATTAATATTCACTGCCGCTATTCAGCTCCCGGGTCTACTGCAGAAATATCCAATCTTGCAGCAGCGGCATATTCGGCCATGAATTTTTATAGTGAAAAAGATATTATTATACTTGGTGATTTTAATGCTGATAATCCGGCGGAAACCGGTTTTAATGAAATCACCTTTTCCGACAGCCTGCGCGATGCATCATTATGGACATGGGTAATCAGGGACAGCGAAGACACTACAGCCGGAGCAACCGACTGGACATATGACCGCATAGTAATTAATAAAGAAAACACATCTAAAGATTATTGCGGCCAGTCCGGAGTTTTTCGTTATGATGAAAAAATGAGCGTGACATTTCCTGCAGGCTCGTATTCGGATCATTATCCGGTGTGGGCATTATTCTCCGCGGGTGATGATAATGATTAGGCAAAATATTTTGGAAGCCATATTACACCTTTGGTGACTCCCGGCTTACAGTAAAACAAATTGAGTCTTTACTACTTTTAAGATTTAATCATGTTGTCTTAAAATTTCGTATATACCCGGATTTCAAATT
>DNNS01000193.1 GCA_003497555.1 Spirochaetia bacterium | reverse complement strand
TCCGGTATTTTACAGCATTCATCCCTTTGTACTTTTAAGAATCTAAAAAAAAATTTGATTTTTATACGATTTATCTTTATAATTTAACTCCGCCCTGATTTTATTATTAACGGAGGCAAAAAAATGATTCAAAAAGATGATTTTATCGGCAGCATTAACCGCAAAGCGCCCGACGGCCTCGATGTACACGGCAATCCATACCGGGTTCTGGTTGTTGACGATTCCGCAGTTATGCGGAAGATAATCATCCAGGTATTAAAATCAGAACTTTTTGAGATTGTCGGCGAGGCTGGTGACGGCGAACAAGCAGTTAATTTGTATAAAGAATTACGGCCGCATCTGGTAACCATGGATATTAATATGCCAAAACTTGACGGCCTTGGCGCATTAAAAAAAATTCTGCAGCATGATAAAGACGCCCAGGTGATTATGCTCACCAGCGAAGGACAGAAACAAACGGTAGTTGAGGCCATTGCAGCCGGTGCAAAAAATTATATTGTCAAACCTCCGGAACGCAGCAAAGTCCTGGAAAAAATCAATTCTGTCATCAGGCCGGAAAAATAGCCTTTAATAATATCCGTTATTTTTTTTACCGGGCGGCTCTTCGGTCTGTACATTATAGCACTCCTGCAGACGTTTGAGAATTTCGTTGCGGCTTTCAATATCAAACATACGGAAAAATCCGGTAATCCTGGCTATATGATCCCTGTTTAAATCCAGGGTTTTTTCCGTAATATCAAACAATCTTCCCACGGTTAATCCTGACGGCGTAATCAGGGTAAATATTTTTTTTTTGCTGACAGCATCGGGTTTCCGCTGATAATTTTTTAGATCCTCGTGACCGTGCAAGGGTAAAAACCTGATTTTATATCCGTACAGTTTTAAAATGTCAATACAGCGTTTCATGTTTTTCTCTGTATTGATTTTCGGATTATAAAGGATTAAAATTGAGCGGGATCAGGAATAAACAAGATCTAGTATTTTTTCAAGTCGCCTGTAAAGTTCGGTTAAACTGCCGTTATTTTCCAGTTTATAATCGGAAAAGGCAATCGGCCCGCCTTTTTCAATATTTTCAATTTCAGTAATATCACGGCCGGCAGCCTGTTCCCGGGTTAAAGGCCTGATTTTCCGCTGCGCAAGCCTGTCATAACGGATATTCTTGTCAGAAAATATTTCCAGCAGAACGATGTTTTCACCGTAGGTTTCTCTCAGCGCCCTGTATTCCGACCAGCTGTAGAGGCCGTCAATAAAAACTTTTTTATTATTTTCCAAAAGACGGTTAATTTCCGAAATGGAAAGAAGGGCAAAAGCCGCCATGCCGTGTTTTTGGCGCAGCTCTTCCCTGATCATGCGTTCATTGCTTTCGGATATTTCCATTCCGCGTTTTTTCAATTCGTTCATGGTAATACCGCCGAAATAAACCTTGGCGAAACCCTTTTCCTCAAGTTTTGCTGCAGCAGCCGATTTGCCGGAACCGCACATACCGGTTAAAGCGATAACTTTATTCACTGGATTTTCCGGTTTGGGCGTTAAGTATTTTTTTATCAAGCAGCTTGATCTTTTCCTGGTCTTTTTCCCAAAGCCGGGATTTTTGCCAGTATAAAACCGCTTTTTCCGCATCAGGTAAAAGAAAAAAAATATCACCGGCATGATCGTAGATTAAAGCGTCCTGCTCTTTTTCTTTTTCATGAAAAAAAATGGTTTTTTTGATATAATCGGCCGCTTTTTGAAAATCGCGGTTCTTGTAAAAAAGCCAGGCTGCGCTGTCAAGATATGCGGGATTTTCCGGATCCAGTTTAAGCGCGGTTTCCAGCAGGCGCTCGGCTTCGGCATAGTTGGTATTTTTTTCAATATACAAATAAGCGATATAATTACAGGCCAGCGCGTGCAGCGGATCGATTTTAATGGTTTCATAAAAATAATTTTCCGCCTGGCTGAAATTACCGGATTTTTCCAGGGCTGCAGCTAACTGGAATAAAACAGACGGATTTTCCGGATCTGCCTGACGGGCTTTTTGCAGGTATTTTACCGCTTCCCGGTAATCATGTTTTTCTGAATATCCGGCAGCCAGAAAATACAGTATATCGGAACGAGCCGGGAAAAGACCATGCAGAATCTGAAAAACCTTCAGCGCTTCATCGAACATTTTTTGCTGATTATAATAAAAAGCGATATGCAGCAGGGATTTTTCATCATATTTCCGGCTGTCGATATAGCGGCTGAAACAATCGTACGCTTTCGGGTGCTCCCCGGCTTCGGCTAAGACCTGCCCGGACAAAAACCGGTCAATTGAATAATTTTCAGCCGTCAGTTCGGTAAGCAGAGCAAGGGCCTGTTCTGTATTTCCGTTTCCCAAAAAAGCCGCAATCAGTTTTTCTCCGTAATTTTCAGCTCTGGCTCTGGAACCCGCAGCCCGGCAAATCCGCAGCATACCGTATAAAGCGGAAAAACGCCCGGGGTCGACAGCTAAAATTTTTTCAAAGCGCACCAGGGCATAATACCGGTTTCCGTCTTGTTCGGCAGACATAGCCTGTATCAGAGGATGCGGAAGCTCGTCTTCGGTTTTACCCCCGGTATATTCCCTGATGCTGCGGCCGCAAAGGTATTCGCATTCCAGAAAACCAAGTAAAGACTCGTCGGATGCCGACAGCGTTGACACCATACGGTAATATTTTGAGGCCGTATCAAACCTGGCTTTCCAGAAAAAATTATTGGCCAACAGGGAATTTACTTTCAGCAGTTCTTCTTTATTTAAATACATGGAATCCGCTACCTGCCGGTAAAAGGAAACCGCTTCTTCGTCACGGCGGCTGTTAAAGGAAATTTCCGCCAGATAAAAAACCGTGCGCTCCCTGACTGCCTGGTTTTCAAGATAATTGATGTTACTGTAGATATGGCGGAAGTAGTTCAGGGCTTTATCGTAATTCTGCTGGAAAAAATAAATTTCGGCGATTTCATAGAGAACCGGGTAGTCTGTTTCCTCGGAAAAGTTTTCAGCTTTTTCAAACCAAATCAGAGCTTTCTCGTTATTACCCAAATAATATTTTTGAGCAGTACCTAAATAATAATAGAGCTCGCTCTTTTCTTCTTTGGAGGAATTTTTTTCGATAAAAGCAATCAGCCTGCCGGTTGATGCCCTGGATAATGCGCTTTGATCGCGTTCAAGTATTATTTTAAGCAGCTGCAGTTTATATGAAGCATTATGGGGATAGCGCAGGCACAGCAGTCCAAATTTAAATTGAGCCTTCTGCAGTATTTTGTTATACTCAAGAACCAAATCTGAATTGCCATGCTGTTTTTTTACAGCCTGTGCCTTGTGCCATATGCGAAGAGCATTGAAATACCTGGTTTTTTCCCTGGAAAAAGAGGTAGCGGAAACCAAACCGGATAAAAACAGAAAAATGATTATAATGCGGAAAATTATCACAGGAAATATTATAGGATAAAAGACGATTTGTGTAAAACTGTTTAAAAAGCCCCGGTTTTCTGCCTTGAATGGTAATANNTTTACCACCCGCTTCGCTGGAGAACTGAAGAGAACACGGAGGAATTCATATTTGTCCGCCTTCCTGAACCGGCAGAACTCCACTCTCCGTGGACTCTGGTGCGCCACGAGGCTGTCCGGGTGGTTATTAATTTTTAATCACATGGATGAAACACTCCTTTTACAAAGTGTAGATAAAAAAAAAGTAGCAGATCCAGATTGGTGGAAATTTAAGGAAAGATTTTTCTTGAACCGAACGGGCCGTGCCTGGCTGCTGTTAATAGGTCAGGCCGAATAAAAATTGTACCGGTGCTTTTTTTTCTATAGCCTGGGCAATTTTAAACCAAATAAAAATTGGTTTTGCCGGTATTGCACAGAGCTGCCAGCGCAGGGCGAATTCAGTAGACAAAAACAAGCCGGGATTGTTCTCTATATCATAAACATAACCAGCCTCGATTTTACCTCCCAGGCTGAACCGTTCATACCATTTCGCCAGCGGCTGCATACTCACAAAAGGATTACCCCGCAGTTCCAGATATCCGTAAAATAAGGAAGTAAGGAAGATAGTGTCGTAAAGATAACCGTTCAGAAGGCCAAGGCTGTCGATAGTTGTATATGTACACGGGCGGAATATTTTGTTCTTCTGATATGCCAAAACAGTATTGCCGTAACTGATGGATAGTTTATTTTTCGCTGTGATAAAACCACTATAAGAATTGAAGTCTATACGCGGACTGAAATATTTATCATTCTGGTCGTAATAATTGGCANNACCCTGGGGCGCCAGTAGGCTGCGGTTCAGCCGTACTGCGGAATAACCATTCGCCGACTGCAATCTGGCAGTAATGGTATCCGCAGTAAAATATTTCGGATAGTCTTCAGTCCACGTGAACAGGCCGTTAAAAAAACTATATTCTTTATTGCTTATTTTGTAATTTATCTGAAGATCGTACCATTGATGGCTGTAACCGGCATCAAATGAAAAATTGCGGCTTAGAGGGATATTAAAACCGGCCCCGGCTGTGTAATCCCTGGATAAAAAAGTAGATGAAAAAATCCAGTGCTCATAATGCGTTTTTTTCAGTTCAGTATTGAAAAACTCCAGTAAAGTGAAGCCTCCGGCATATTGCCGGCATTCCGCAGTACCGGTAAAATGATAATTCAATGAACTATTGGTAAGCGGCAGATCAATTGCTGAATAGATACCCAGCCCGAATGTCTGCTGTGGATTTATGATTTGCCATTTCATGTTCGGCGACCATACGGCGCTGCGGATGAAATTGGAACCGCTGCCGGTTGACGCTGTCATTACATCAATACCGATCTGCGGCTGAGTCGGCAGCAACACATTGTTTGCAATGTAAACCGGACTATACAAAATAGCCTGCTTCAGCTTTGGCATCACTGCTGTGTTCGAACCGATCTCAATGTTCGATTCAGGAAGCTGCCTGTCATACCGGACTCGCCGCAAGGACCCGTTATTGTACAGGGAATAATACAGGTTTCCATTATGGTAATTGATTTGCGGATAGAGCGCACCTCCCGGAACCGCGGTAAGGGCGATCCATGACATACTGTCCGGCAGGGCTCGGTAAAGCTGTGGAATACCGCTTATTGTTGAGCAGAAAACCAATTCCTGATCGAAAGAAGTAATGTCAAGTATATCGCCGGCTGCATCTTTCCATAATTCTTTGAGGATATGGTTTTCCAGAATCCACGCTGTTATCCTGCCCTGTTTCGGAATAGCGCATAATACCGCACCGTTTCTCATGATTGACAGAGAATATACCGGTTCACCGCCGGACATGGTATATAATATTTCGGTTTTTTCCCCTCGTCTTGCTTTAATTATTGTAATACCCTGTTCGTAAGCGGTGTATACCAGCAGACCGTTTCGGGCATCAAATACCGTGCATCGTTCGTGCCGGGTAATACGTTCCGGAATAGTACGTCCGGCGCGGATACGGTAGAGATCCGAGAGCAAAGTGCCGCTTGCCTGATCGAGTGCTGTGCGGGAGAAATACAGGCAGTGGTTTTTTTCATCATACGCCAGTCGTCTGCCTATATCCACGGCAATATTTTTATACCTGCCGCTATCCGGATGTATTCTGTACAGATTGTATATTTCATAGTCATGATGCCAATTTGCTATAAAAAATTCATCATCCCGGGCATTAGCGGTTTCTACTAAAAATCGTCCAGGGTCGCGATCAACCATCGGCTCGGGCAATATACTCTTGCCGGAATAGGCCTGACTGAAGCGATTACCAAGAGTTTCTTTCCATTTTTTATAAACTGAGGATAAGCTCCCGAAATGTTTGTTAAAGCTGATATGGAATCCATACCAGGAAATATCACGGCACATGTGCTGCAGGGTATCCGGCTGAACCTGCCGGGAAAGGTACAGCAGTAAATCAAATCCCTGATTATACACTAATTCATACTCCCTGGATGTACCTTCAAATCTGGCCATGGCGTTGGCATCAAGCAGCAGCCCGTGCTTCCATGCATCGCGTAAGAGCATTTCTCTAAGAGGGTCCAGATAATCTGCCTGGTATAGTGATGATCCCAGCTGCGCAATACCTTCTATAAACCAGGCAGGTATCGATTTTTCCAGGTATAATCCGGTATTGCCGTAAGCAGTATAATTGGATCCATAATGGCCGGTATTCACAGACACCCCGAGCGGCTGCAGAGGGCTCATGAGCCGAAAAGAAAATACGTGTGAAAGCTCATGCGTGATCGCGGTGCGCAGCCAGTCTCCGTTTACCCGATAAAGCATTGGTGCGGCGCGGCAGTACACCGCGGCAACCGGCAGGTACTGGTATGCAAATCCGTTAGCTTCGTCCTGGTCCCCGTACAGCACCAGGGCAATTTTTCGATGTACAGCTCGTTTCCCAAAATAATGAAGCATTGAGTGATTAAAATTTTCTGCAATTGCAGCTGCGTTTTCAACAAATTGTGCAGTTTGCAGGGTATATGCAATAATAAAATGGTCGGTTTTAAGATATCGCCAGGTATTGTACGAACGCAGACGCGATATTTTTTTGTGTTTTTTTTCGTTATAGAATTTTGCAGCGGATTCTGGAAAAGTAGTTTTCCTGCCATATCGTACTATTGTCGAGAAATCAATATTCGTGGATGTTCCGTTATCTGTTTCGATTATGAGTGATACCGATGGAACTTCTTCTGTAATTATCCCTTCGATAAGAGATCCATCCGGTAATTCGATAAAATCAATGTATTCTGCAGTCTCCGACACTACGATAACAAGCAGGAAGATGGTCAAAATGCGCAGAATATTCATAATGTCAGGACATTTATTTTTGCAGAAAAAAACTAAGCCCGAGGTGCATGCTGAATTCAGCGGTTTGAAAATTTAAATTACGGAAATAATCAGTATCACCAAAGCGTAGTTCACCGGTGACACGGCTGATCGCGTAATGCACTGCCTGTTCAATCGCCAGGTTACGGGTAATAAATACCGGCAGACCAATATAAAAATCATATGTCCGTGACGAACCGATCTGGTAAATATACTGAGGACTGAGGGATTTGGAAAACAATAACGCTGCCCCCAGATAAGGCTTAAAATAGGGTAGTATATTCAGATACCATTCCAGATGAGGCCCATATTCTATAAAATCAACAGCCCGGAAACCACGATCCATAATACGAGCATAATTGATACTTACGCCGCCAGCCAGACCGGATATTGCGAAAAGCGAAAATGAAAGGTTTCCCTGTATAACACTGGATTTAAAATCACGTAAATCTTCCCAATTCGATTTTTTATAGCGCAGAATACTGTACATGCCTGATGTGCTGATTTTACAAGCTCCGGGCTTGAATGTCATGCCGTAACTGCGAACAGCTCCGGGATTCATGGATTCTTGGGTGATTTTTTTCTTGCCGAATTTAATAATTTCCATGATTTGTATGGTTTGGAGAGTGCCTGATTCATCCCGGATAATGAGGCTGCTTCCAGGGATCATTTCAACAATAACGCCGTGTATTTCTGTTCCGTTTTTTAAAAAAATTATATCTTGCAGCTGAAGTGTATAGGT
>DNNS01000084.1 GCA_003497555.1 Spirochaetia bacterium | reverse complement strand
AAACCTGCGTATCACTGTCAGGGTAGAGGATGCAGAAACGGCTATGAGCCTGGAGCGGCTTGGCTTTTCCGGTCTTCCCGGCCTGCAGATTGAAAAAAAAATATAAGTATAATTTATGCGCCATTTCTGATGGTTGCGCCCGAACCCTTGATGCTGAATACCAGCAGGGAAAAAAACATTATCCAGGCAATTACCGAAAAATAAAAACCCGGCGATGACGGCCGGTATTTCATCTGCACCAGTCTCGCCCCGGCCGGAAGCTGCACTCCCCGGAAAAGAAAATTGGCCCTGTGAACCGGCGTTTCCCTGCCGTCTACATNNCAGCCGGTGTGAAAACGATCATGAAATATTAAAAAACAGGCTTTGCTGGTTTTAAGATTTATATCAATATCAACCGCCCGGTAGGAAATATTTTCAATGGAATATTCAAGCGTGCCTGTTTCGGGCAGATAATCATTTTGCTTTTGCGATATAATGACAGCATCTTTGTTTATGGCAAAAGGCCTGTTCAGGGCATCCAGCGCATCATTTTCATTAGTGCAGAAAATTATGCGGTCGGAAAGATAAATTCGCTGCGCATAATCCTTAACCCGGAAAAGGTAGACATTTTCTTGTTCACTTACCCTGAATCCGGTGAGAAATTCAGCCAGCGGATGGGTGAACGGACTATTGGCCAGAATATATTTTACATTCATCAGTCGAAGCTGCAGCAGATCATTATTCGGAACCTTGCCGTAAAAATCAGACAGATCCTGGGGATAGCGCGACAGGGAAGGGGCATCAGGAGTCTGCAGATTGTTATAGGGGAAAGGCCCCTGCAGCAGATAATTCAGATACGGGCCGCGGGAAAGAAATTTAATGCGGTATAATTCCTTGTCATTTAAAAAAAAGTTGACCAGGTCGTCTTTGCGTTTATGATCGCTGAATTTGGCCGTTTTTAAATAGTGCCGGTTAATGGAATATTGATCGATCGCTAACATTACGAGCAGAACGGCAAAGAGAATCTGCATTTGACTTCCGCCAAGCGGGCGCAGCCTTCCGCAGATATGGATTATAATAAAAACCATAATATTAATTACAGCGAAACGTAAAAAATATCCGGTAAAATTTTCCGCGGCTTTGCCGGCAAAATCCGCTCCCAGGGGAAAATACAGCATATTAAATACCAGCGTGCGGGTATAAAACATAACTGGCAGCAGAACTGCAAGGACTACGAGCCAGCGGAAAAAATATTTTTTAAGCGTTAAAAAATGCTGATCGTTTATATCCGTTAAAGAATTCCGGAAAATAATCAGTCCGTGTCCGGAGAGAATTACGGCTGTAAAATGGAAAAGATGAAGAAACTTATTGGGGTTGCGGAAAGTGCTCATATACGGCAAACTGTAAAAAAGACGATAGAGCGGAAAATGCCGTCCCCAGGCCATTAAAATTATCAGGGCAGACGCGGCCAGCCAGAAAAATATTTCTTGGTTTTTTTTAAAAGCAAATAACGTCAGAAGCAGAAAGAAAAAAACCGGATAACCGAGATAATTATTGGTAAGATTAAAATTGCTGAAATTTTTCTGCTCGGCTTTGTAATGCTCCGGATCACGGCCGATCGCCCCCCAGTAGGGGTAATCCTGATCGGAGGTTATCAGACCGAAAAGGCCGGGTATAAAAAACTCGGCGGATTCCACCGGCGGCAGGGACCACTGGGTTGCCCAGTTCCATTTTTGTTCCGGGCTGTCGCTTGATCCCTGGGTTACTCCCTTGATTCCGGTTCGAAAATTTATGGCCAGAGACTGCCAGGAAGCAAATACCGCGAGTCCGGCAATCAGAAAAAACAGACCGGTATAGACAACAATTGTGCGGGTGAATTGTCCTGAAGTCAGGATTGTAATTTTTTTTTTGATTAAGCTTCGCAAAAGAAATAAATAATAACAGGAAAATAATATGGTGAAAAAAAATGCGGTATCGGTAGTACCGTTTATAAACATAAATCCGATGGCAAGGCCGGTCAGCATGGAAAAAACGATTTTTCGGCCGGTAAATATTTTTTCCGTAAAATAAAATATCAGGGGAACCCAGAGCAAAACGTCAAATTTCCCCACATGGCCCGGATAGATCAGCGAAAAACCTATGGGAGCGAAGGCATAGGCTGCTGCGCAAAACAGGGAAACGGGAAAACTGCTGAATTTGCTGCGTATATAAATGAACATAAAAATCCCGGAAAGCATAAGATAAAGAACAATCAGGTATTTTGTGGAAAACTCCGGGGTGAAAATTATATCAAACAGCCAGAGAACCGCCAGGTTGATGGCTGCGCTGTCAAACCCGGTTAAATAACGGTAATCCCATATTCCTTTCAGGGAATGAGGAAACATGGTACTGATAAAGTGCTTGCTGTGCAGGGGCGAATCACCCATAATAAAATACAAGTCCGGATTTATCACTTTATAAAAATACAGTAACACCATTGCTCCGGCGAACAATCCGGCAAGTAAAACAGATGATTTGTTTTTCATATACATCTCCGTGTTTGACGGTCAAATTATAACATGCTATTCCTGAATTTTATTTAAAGTGGCAGTATCAATAGATACAGCAAATGAAGAAAATTTTAATTCTAAATCTTCCACTCTAGTAAAAATTTTTCTTCAAGGCACTGAAAATAATTGTGAAAACAAAAATATATCTTGCAAATATTGCTTAGTATCTGCGATCCATTGTTCGCTATCACTGTAGGTTGAAATGCCGTTCCATTCATCTTTATATTTATATTCTTTTAAAGAATCATGGAGAAAATAATTTTCTCCATCACCAACAAGCCTTTTTTGTTTTCCATTCGCCGCCTTCTTCTTCGCCTCCTCCTGTTTCTGGTACTCCGCATACTTCGAAGCTTGCTTCGCGTTATACTCTACACTCGCGCTCCAGCTGAACAAATTATCTTTATCTTGTGAATTCATAGCGAATGTACTTTGCCCGCCATATCCGGCGTATGAGTATCCTACCTCTGTATCATTGCCGAAGAAACCTTCGCCTTCTCCCTTCTCGTTCCACGAATACCCGCCGCTTACGCCTGTTCCGATGGTAAAGTTCCCGGTCTGCACGCTGCCTGCGTCTTTACTGTGTCCTGTCATTCGTACTTTTTTTTCGATTTATTTTGTCAAAGAGCTTTTAGTTTAATTTCATAAGCTTGATTTATTTTATCATGCCTTTTGATCTCGTTATTTTACCAATGATCTTACTATTTTATTTGTGTCTATTATAAACGAACTAAAATCCAAATGATTTATCGGATCAGCTAATTCATCCTTTACTTCAAAACATTTTTCTATTCTTTGATAATCCTCTATTGTATGTACTAACGGAAATATCAAGTTGCCGATATATACATACGAATTCGCTGCTACTTCAAATTCATATTTATTATATTCTAATCCTTTGGTACAATCTAAATAAGCAGGTCCGGCAGATAGGCTTACCCCGACTCTTGTATTCTTATTAACTGGAATTTGTACCGCCGGTAATTTCATCATTGATTTATACCCTGGATTTTCTCTTGGCAATTCTTCATGTGCACACTTATATATAGGAAATTTTCCAAATGCATATTCAAGGCATACTATTTCATATTTTCCGGGAATTATTTTTTTTATAAAATACTTCGGATCTGTGTAGGGACTCTTGCTATATACATATATCGAATCTTCTTTTTTGGTTGCTATGTTTCTATATACTAATTTGTATTCACATATCCCGAACATTTTTGGCGCTCCGGTAATGTCTATTTGGTGTTCGAGTTTTCCTATTATATATGAATATTTTTCACCCGGTTGATTCGGTTTTTTGGCGTATACAATTATTGTCAATAATGCTACTGATAAAATGAATTTCGAAGTCATTATTATTTCTCCTTATCCCTATTGTTTCACTTGTTAAAACGTCCCTGCAGAACAGCTTTCTCTTCTCGCAATGTTATTTCAGCGACCCCAGGCTCTCCCGGAAGCGTCTGTGACCGACTGTTCTACACACGATTTTTGATATGTTTTTGTCAAAAAATCGGGGACAGAAAATTTTTTTTACTTTTATCACATCGGCTTGATAAAAAAATTATATCATACTTGTTAACCCTGTTGATAGTTTTTATTTCTAGTATAAAGTATAACAATTAAATAAATTAATTTTTAATTCTTTTCGTCTATTAAATAAATCAAATAATTTTTTATTTTGTTTTTGCGTATTTAAAACAACTTCATTATTTTCTATAAATAATTCATCATATACACGATACATATCAGTTAGCAATTCTAATTTAAATTAATTAATAATAGTCTCGTTTTTAACCCCTATGAATTATTGTTATAAGAATTCTGCCAAATCTATAATAGTGATAAAATTAATATTTGTCAAGTAATAATAAAAAATCATATAACGAAATTGTGTTTTCATTAATTTTTCTATTTTTTTCTTTTAAATAGTCTTTAATTCCTATCAAGTGATATTGGTTTATTTGATATTGGCTATTTTTATAATAAACAAAAATAGTTGACATCATCCCATCATCAACTGCGTTTTTATATTCATTTTTTACATTGCTCATTTTTTCAAAATTTTTATTTAAATATGATAAAATTAGACTGTAAAAGTTATATTCTATTTTTTTTATAAAAAATTTTTCTGAATTTTCAATATTGACATTATTAAAATATGTTAAACATGTAATATTTGAATTAAAAGTAAAATAATATTTTGCTCTTAGTTCAATAATTCCATCATCAAAATGCTCATAGCCGAAAAAAACAACATCATGATTTGTTTGAAGAATATTGTGTATTTCATTAATTAGGTTTTTACAGTTATTTGTTATAAAATACTTATATTTTTCTTTCAGTTCAAGTTCTGGTTCATTAACCATTATCATTTTTTTATTATAATTTTCAAAAACCGTAAAATTATTAGTACTCATTACACACCTTGTTATTAATATTAATAAAATAAAAATATTTATTTTCATAAAACAATACCTTAGTATTTCAACCTTTTGCCACTTGTATTGTAAAAATGTCTCCGTGCAATATTTTCATAATACATAGCTACATTTTCTCTTTGAGATCTTTGACTAAATACTGATTCAGGTACATTTCCTTGTCTGTATTGATTATAATGTCACGCATGCCCTAGTTCATGTGCTAATCCCACTCTTGGATGTCTAAATTTTTCTCCAACTATTCCACCAGTATTTTTTGTTGGATTCCAGTAAACAGTATTTGCATCATAGTCAATATAGTTTCCATCAGTAGTTTGACGTATAGTAACTCCCGCTTTATTGGCATTTAAATCGTTAAACATTTTTTGAAATTCACTATCAACTTTTTTCAACCTATTGATGGATAATTCCGTTGAATTAACAAATTCTTCTGTTCCAATAATTGTAATTCCATTATCTATTTTTTTTGTGATCTCACCGGAAGAACTTTTATTCGTTTTATCTGAAGATGACTCGGTATCTGCCGACCCTCCCCCTGTGGACACATCTCCATCATTCGCCTGAGCGCCAGTTGCACCCCCATTCGCCGCCTTCTTCTTCGCATCCTCCTGCTTCTGGTACTCCGCATACTCCGTAGCTTGCCCCGCGTTATACTCTACGCCCGCATCCCAACTGAACGGATTGCTATCCTTGTTGAAATCAGACGAGAATGTGCTGCTGCCTCCATACCCGGCGTACGAGTAACCGGTCTCAAGATCAACTCCGCCGAAAAAGGCTTCGCCCTCTCCCTTTTGTTCCAGGAGTACCCGGCTGATGCCTGCGCCCTCGCAAGACAGTCGGCGAAAATTTATTTCTTTGGCTTGTCGTGTTTCATTTTCGAGCAGCTATTGACACGCTCTCCGAAATTATAGATGAGCGACTATTCAATATAATTATTTTGAGATATGTTTAAATCAAAGAGCTTTAGTGACACTATTGTGCAATAATTATTTTCACTTTTTCTACCAAAGGTTTTAACAATATAATAAATCCAATTATTACCGAACCAATAGCAGCTATTAATACTGCGCCTGCCATAACATCCTTAATAACACCAGCTTTTTCATTGTACTCTGGGCTTATATAATTTACTATGTCTTCATTTGCAGTATTAATTAGTTCCAAAATAATTACTGCTATCGCCACAATAAAAATAATGCTGGTTTTTAATAAAGATACTTCTAAATATCTGCATAATATTAAAACAGCAACTAAAACTATCAGATGTATTCTAAAATTTCGTTGTGTTTTAAATACATACAGTATTCCATTAAAAGCACATTTTAAACTATAAATAAATTTTAACATTTTTTTTTTAAAAAGTCATAAAAATGTAGTGCATTTTTTCAGACCAATATTTACTATCTACACATATTATAAAAGAAATTATAATGAATAGCAAATAAAAATATGACACCGTTAAATATTTTCCATTTCTTATGAAATAACAACAAATTCTACAAAAAAACCCTAAAAAATAAGTTACAAGCAAAGGCCAAACTATAAAACTCAATAGAGGCAATATTCTACTGCCTTCTTCAGCACCTTTTAAGCCGGAACATTTAAACAATGTAAATAAAAAGTTCCAAGGAATATTAATTATTCCAATTATTCTAGGTATGATTGTTGTAATTAGCAAAACTCCAATTACAAAAAACACTTCAAACCAACCAAGAGTTATTTTTTTGCCAATTAAATTAATGATATTACTTAAATTTATCATAAAAATTTTTAAAAATTATACATGTTACTAATGCAAAATTGTATTGTGATTATATATCTTATCCAAAATTAGTTAATACCTGTTCAGCAACACTTTCAGCTACACAATGGAAAAATAAATAATAATTTTTTTTACTTTCATATCTGCAATTACAATCTCATAACTACCATCGTTTTGATTAATTATTTTCAATTTATAATAACCAATGGCATCATTTTTAGGTAAATAATCAGTTATATGCCCAATCAGATAGAAACCATTAGGTAAATTTTTTATAGGCAATCTTTGGTAAGAATTAGAATTTCTGATCTTTGATAATATAGATTCAAATTCTTTATTGTCAGGATTCAAGATAATCAAACAATAACCATCCCCGTTAGCATTCCATTGCTCATCATATTTCTCGACGTTAACATTTGAAGGTATTTTTAATTCACATATCCTGTTAATTATTTTAATAGGAGTTCTTGGAGGTAGTTTTTCATTATTGTATATATAGATAATAGTTAATGCTATTACAAATGTGCAAATAATAATTAACTTTCTCATCTGATTCTGCCATATCTGATTCTAAAGAGATGAGAATTTCCAAACATTTTTGAAGCGTAATTTACAGCTCTTGTTTGAGCTTCAGCGCTTAATGATCTTCTTCCAAGTGGTTGCGGATCGAAGTCATAAACATCACTAAATCCAACTGCCTGTCCCGTTTTATTATCATAGTAAACTTTACCTCGACCAATACTCTGATCTAAGTTTTTATTACTATAGCAATTTACTAATTGTACACTAAGTGAGTCACTTATCTTTGTCCGTGATCCTTCTGGAACAGAATTATTAAGAATATATTGAAAATCACTATTTGAGAGATAATAATCTTTTCCACTTCCTAGCCAGTAATGTTCGAACAAATCTTTTTCTAGCTCTCCATTTACTTGGTCTCGTATTTTATTCCCAACGTAACCTAAATCGTCCCTTGAGCTACCACCATCAGCCGCACTCCTCCCTCCGGCATCAAACAAACTTTCAGTTGAAGTAACTTCATCTGCTGTATCTGATATACCATCATCAAAATCAGCTACACCTGCAGCTGCTAATTGTGTAGCCGCACCATTCGCCGCTTTCTTCTTCGCCTCCTCCTGCTTCTGATACTCCTCATACTCCGCAGCCTGCCCCGCGTTATACTCTACACCCGCATCCCAGCTGAACGGATTGCTATCCTTGTTNNCCCGCCGCTTACGCCTGCTCCTAATGTAAATCCGCTTACTCCTTTTGATCCTAAATCTATGCTTACTCCCACTCTGCCATTAACGCTCGTTCCCGCGTATTCGTTCTGATTGAACATCCAGTCTACACCGGTAGAAATACCCACTGTTACATAGTCGCCTACTTTTATACCGACCGATACATTTGTGCCGAAACTTGCGTTAAGCAGCGCTCCGTCATTCGTAAACGCGGCCGCGGCATGTATGTCGGCGCTTACCGGGCCAAAACCGGCCTTGATTTTATGACTTATCGTAGTCTCGCCCGACTCCTTATTATGTGTTATTATCGACTCGCCGCCTATTCCCAAACCGTTTTTCATGCCCATGTAGGCATCCACTCCGAATATGGCTCCGTCTTTTTTAGAATACCCGAACATGGTACTGGCCTGAAATCCGGCGCACCAAAAAGTTGGAGTAAACACAAATCCGTGATGCCGTACCGAGTTCACCGCAGTATTAACTACAGTCGCAATAATAGAGCCCACCAGCGTGGCGACCCAGTGCCCGCTCGGATCACTGTAGCGTACCGGATTATTATGCGCGTAAATATACC
>DNNS01000464.1 GCA_003497555.1 Spirochaetia bacterium | reverse complement strand
GAAAGATTATAGGGATTATAAAAGCGGTAGGGAAGCGTGGAAATCACCGTGCTGTTGGTTGCGGCCATACCGCTTGAGGCGGTTACAACTGCTGTTACGGAAAAATTGTTACGGGCGGTATATTCATGGGAATAATTTTCAGTTGAAATATTTGCAATACCCGGAGTATATGCGCTTGATTGCCCGTCGCCCCAGGAAATGTTTACCGAGGCAATAGTGCCTGTAATAACACAAGCATTCAGGGTGAAAACAGTGTTTTCATTAGCCAGACAGGGTGAAGAATACGGAGTTATGGAAGAAAAACTGACTCCTGAGAATGTCTCAGCGGCGCCGAGTGTTCGGAAAGAAACAGGATCTATCTGATTGGTATATTCGGTGAATAGCCAGTTGGTAGATCTTGCCACTGAAGAAAGTCTGCATTCGTCAATATAACTGAAAGTCGGCAGGGAGTATCTGCCCATACCGATATTCCATGAAAAACTCTTGTACATAAGATCACTGTACAGGTGATTGGTTGTAAAATAATTTCTGCCGTTCAGATGCGCCCTGGTCTGGGTATGATCACTGGTCATGGTTACATAAACCCATTGGTTGGTAGAAAAAGCCTGGTTATTTTTCCCCAGGGCTGTGTTGGTAATAATCGGACCTGAACCGTTGGTAGTCAGTATGGTCATTCTGGTCTGCATGGATGAATCACTTACTTTCCAGATAGAAGCTGCGTCGCTTTGACCGCAGCGGCTGAAACCTCCGAATGCTTTACTGCCCGGATAAGAAGTCCAGTATGCAGCTGTTCCATCCGCCATCATCCAGGCAGAAATAGTCATGGGCAAATCAAGATCAAAACTTGCGGTTTCCAGCCTGTCATTGGTAATAAAATGTCCGCCGCTCCCTATCAGGGCAGCGGTATCCAGTGTACCGTCAGGATATATTCCGTTACCCTCAGTTGCAAATTTATTTACAGCAGTCCGCGCATTTACAGTGGAATCACTGGCATCTCCTGATGTTTCTGCCAGATGCCAAACTCCGGCATAATTTTCCGACCATACATCGTTTTTATTCTGCTGATCAGAGCTTGAGGAGGTGTTGTAATACATGTATATTATGTTTGAATCCTGCTCTATGGCAGACAAAATCGGTATTTTTATCCAGGCAATGATTGTTCCGTTGGAATAATATTCCATCTCATGCGCCAGCTTGGTTGTTCCGTCTTTCAGGGTAAAAAGTATATCATACCCGTTATTGGACGCATAACTCTGCAGGGCTGTATCATTGCTGATTACAACAAGCAGGGGAAAATTTGTCAAATCTCCGCCTGCAGCAAAACTGTTGGTAATAACTTTTCTATAAAACCAACCCGTATACCATGCAGAATAAATAATACTATTAAAAAATAAAAGAAAAACTCCCAGTTTTTTCATAAAAACTCCATTGCCTGGTTAATTATAATAAATTTTCGATAAATAGTCAATATTCTTGTTTAATTATTATTTTATTCAAAAATTCCGTTTAAAATGCCAAATCCGGGTTACAAATTGGAGTGAGACTGTTAAAGGATTTACTCGCCAATAAAATCTTTTAATATCCGCTTAATTATTATATATAGACAAAAATATTCATAACCAAACTTTTCGGATTTACAGGTATTTTTCCTGCCAAAGAAATAAAATCTGTATAAAATTTGACAAATTATGCATATTATTGTATACTATATAGCTTGATTTTCGGAGGGTTAGCCAAGAGGCTAAGGCGGAAGTCTGCAAAACTTCTATTCATCGGTTCGATTCCGATACCCTCCTTATAATGCCGGAGTGGTGGAATTGGTAGACACAAGGGACTTAAAATCCCTCGGAATTAACCCTCTGTACCGGTTCAAGTCCGGTCTCCGGCATAGATTATGACCATTAAAACTTGCGCCAAAGTGAATATCTATCTTGCTGCAATTTGCAGGCGGCCTGATGGTTTTCATGAAATAGATACACTGGTTAACACAGTGTCGCTCTTTGACATTATAAATATAAAAACAGCTACGGATTACAAGCTGACAGTGCGTATTAACAGCATGCTGAAAAATACCATAAACACAGAAAGTCTAATTCATGACAACATCCTGAATAAAATTTTTTATTATTTTGCTGAATATTACAATATTTCAGCTGTCAGGATCTCGCTTAAAAAAAATATCCCTGTCGGCGCAGGCCTGGGCGGAGGAAGTTCAAATGCCGCTGCTCTTATTGCCGGCTTAAACAGACTATTTGCGCTTGGTTTAAATGCAGATCAATTATCAGCTGTCGGCGCAAAATTCGGGTGCGATATACCGCTTTTTTTTTACAGCGGTTATCTACGCTGCACCGGGCGCGGAGAAATTATAAACCGGATAAATATTAATAAAGTTTATTATTATATTTTAGTTTATCCGGGATTCATGATCAATACAGCTTCTGCCTATCAAAAACTTACAACCCTAACCGAAGATTTTAATCACTGCAATTTCATTTCCGGCGCTGCAAACGGCACACCGGTATTATATAATTGTTTTCAGCAAAAAACAGCAGAACATTATCCGGCTGTTAACGAAATACTTGAAGCTTTAAAAAAACATACCGAATATGCTTCGTTAACAGGTTCGGGTTCAACTGTTTATGGTCTTTTTTCCAATAAAATCCGGGCGCACCGGGCTTTTTCATGCATAAAAAGGGATTTTAAAAATTATGCATGTTTTTTGGTAAACTCCGACACAAGAGGTTTACTGATATAAGATATAGCAGAAATTGGAGGAATTAATGCAGATCACGGACATCAGAGTAAAAAAAGTAGACGGGGAAGGAAAACTGAAAGGTTATGCTTCAGTTACCTTCGACAATGAATTTGTCGTGCATAACATTAAAATTATCAGCGGAAACGAAGGGCATTTTATTGCAATGCCCAGCAGAAAAACTGCCAAAGGAGAATTCAAGGATGTTGCGCATCCTATCAGTACTGAATTCAGAAATACCATGCAAAAGGCTGTCATTGAGGCATTCAACAATCTTGCAGTCTGACAAGCAATGGGGCGTGGCCAAGCGGTAAGGCAACGGGTTTTGGTCCCGTCATTCGCAGGTTCGAATCCTGCCGCCCCAGAATAAAAAACAGGAGAAAAAAATGGAACAACTAACCTTAAAGGCAGAAAAAAGAACTGCCGGAGAAAACCAGACGCCGCGTAAATTGCTTAAAAGCAACAGAATTCCCGGTGTTCTGTACAACCGCAAGGAAAATTTCTGCATTGTCATAGATCGAAATAATTTTGAACCGGTTTTTAAACAGGCCGGGACAAGTCATATCTTCAACCTGCTGCTTGATAATGAACCCAAAAAAGCATTTGTAAAAGACTACTACATACATCCTGTCAGCCGGCAGATCAATCATCTTGATCTTTATCTGGTGAATGAAAATGAACCGGTAACTATTTCCATAGCGGTTAAAACCGTAAATACTCCGGCAGGCGTTAAAATGGGCGGCGTGCTTGAACACTTTGCCTGGCAAATCAAGGTACGCTGCCTGCCGGCCGATATTCCTGAAACCGTAGAAATCGATATCGGGCATCTTAATATCGGTGAAGATATTTTTGTACGCGATATTAAATTAAAAGAAAATGTAACGATAATCGATAATCCGGATAAAATAATTGTAGGTGTTGTTGGCGCCACCAAAGAAGACGAACCCAAACCCGCAGAAGTACAGGCAGCTGAAACAGCCGGGCAGCCGGCAGCTGAAACAGCGCAAAAAGATGACGCCAAAGAAACCAAAAAAGAAGATAAAAAAGAAGTCAAGAAAGAAACCAAAAAAGAAAAAAAATAATCTTGTATTTAATTCTGCCTGTTTATACATGCAGGTATGCGATTTATGGTAAAAAAATATGGTATCAAAATTAATACTGGGTTTTGGAAATCCCGGAGATCAATATAAAAATAACCGGCGTAATCTTGGATTTCACGCCATTGATTATTTATCCGAAGCCCTGCAGATTAAATATAATTACGAAAAAAAAAAGGCAATCTTCGGGAAAAAAACCGAAAATAAAATCCAGGTTATCCTGCTCAAGCCGCAGACTTTCTGCAATTTAAGCGGAGAAGCGGTATTATATCTGGCGGCTTTTTTAAAGGTTCAGGCCAAAAACATACTGGCAATTTACGACGAGCCTGTTCTGCCGCCGGGACAGATTGAAATTTTTACGGAAAATCAGCGGTTCCAGAACGGGCACAGCGGACTTAAATCCCTCTCCGATTCCCTGAAAAGCGATGAATATAAAAAACTGGCTGTCGGTATAGGGGGTATTGAACAGGCATCTTCCCTGGAAGAGTACCTGCTTGCCGATTTTTCTTCCAAAGAATTCAAGATCGTTAAAAATGCCTTTCCCAAGATGTGCGAGCTGGTGAAAAACTTTATCAGCGATATTTAATGTCTTCATGTTCGCCGCTTTACGGACGCATAAATAATTTTTTAATAAACAATAAAATAGATCTGCATCTGAAAAAACTGCTGGCCTGCGTATCCGGAGGCGCCGATTCGGTTTTTTTACTGAAATATCTTCGGGATGAATTTCCACAGTCCTCCCTGACTGTTCTTCATATCAATTATGGTCTGCGCGGAACAGAAAGTGATGCCGAAGCCATATTTGTGGAAAATTTGTGCCATAAATGGGAAACCGGGTTTATTTACAGAAAAACAGTTCTGCCCGGCGGAAATATTCAGAAAGCGGCCAGGGCATTCCGCTTGCAATGCATCAGGGATTATATAAAAAAACACGAACTTGATTATGCCCTGACCGGCCATCATGCCGATGACCTGCTGGAAACCGCACTGCTTAAACTGCTGGCAGGCAGCGGAGCAGCCGGAATAGCTTCATTTTCAGTAAAAAAATCTCTTCTGCTGCGTCCCCTGCTTTGCTTAAACCGGCGGGAAATCGAGACCGATTTAAAAAAAAGAAATATCAATTTTTGCATTGACAGTTCAAATGCCGCAAGCTGTTACCGGCGCAATTATCTGCGCAACCGGATATTTCCTCTCCTGGACGAAAAATTTTCATCCTGGAGAAAAAATTTTTACTGTTCGATCGAAAACCTGCGCTCCTTCTGTAATGCTTCTGCGCCTTTATTACTAAACAACAGCCTGGTGAAAATAACCGGACGCGCGCTGATTTTTATAACTTCTCCCGGGAAATTAACTCCCGATTTTTTTTATAATGTTATTTATCTGTTTTTACGGAAAAACTTTCCCGGTCTGCGGTTTTCCCGGGCGTTTGTACTGGATACCGGCAGAAAAATTCTTGCCACGCGCCGGGCCTTGCTGTTAAAATACAAAACTACACATTGTATCTGGAACCGCGGCCGGATAGAACTCCTGCGCCCCGAAGAGTTTTTTTTTACCATTAACACTGCAGAGGCAGTAAAAACCCGTAATTCGGTTTTCCGTCTCCGCCAACTTGAAAACAGGGAAATCCCCGATTTTACCAGACCTGATGCCCTGTATTTTTCCGGAATTCCGCAGGATGAAATAATCCTGCGCAGCCGGAAAAACGGAGACGCCTTGTGTTATCTGGGAATGTCCGGCAGTAAAAAACTGAAAGATATTATAATTGACAGGAAAATTTCCTGCCGGCAGCAGCAGCAGATTACCGTACTGCAGGATAAAAACGGCAATATCATTGGAGTATTTTTCCCGGGAAGCAGGCACAGGCATCTGGTGAGCTCAGCCTGCGCGGTTACCAGCGAAAAGCCCGTATTTTGTCTGGAACGGTTTTCCCTTCAGCGCAGCAGAACATCATAACCGGGTTCTTCCTCCGGAATATTTATCATTATTTTTTCCGGCAGACAGATGATTGATTGCCCGGGAGTTCTGATCCATCCGTTTTTTATGCATAATTTATCCCGGCAGCAGCTCTTTACCGCCCTAACCCTTTTATCACTGATTTCACAGACAAAATCACCCGTGGCGCCTTTCAGTTCAATTACCCGGTTTTCGGACAGGAGATATTGATTTTTTTTACCATTATTAAAGATAATAACCCGTTCTGCAGTTTTTCCGCTTGTCAAGATCAGCCTTGCGGATACTGCCAGGAGCGCGCCGATCAGCAGGATATCGGTTAAAATATGCAGCTTGTTTTTGAATAACTCCATCAGAAAAATTATCGGCAGGGAGTTATTTCAAGTTCGTTGATACGAAGACCGGTTTCTTTACTGCAGCAATAGATTTCCATACCAATAGTATATATTCCATTAACTGGAAAATCATGTGTGCCCGCAATATCCCGGGGATAATATTTATTGCGCCAGCGGGCGGCAAAATCCGGTAAATAGGTCAGAATCCGGTATTGTTTTTTTACTTCAGATGTTGTATCAAGTTCCGTTTGGGCAATACATCTGCCGTTAATAAAAACTCTTGCCTGGCTTTCACGGTCTTTGATATTTGAAAAAGCCTTCAGGCAAATTTTATATTTTCCTGCCCTGAATTTTAAAATTTTTTCCAGATAAAAAACAGTCCGGTTGGTACGGCTGAAAGTTGTCAGCTGATACCCCCACTCCTGAATAAACAAGCCGCCGGTTTTAAGGAAAGCAGCAGGAAAAACACAGCTTTTACCGGTATCAACAGTAAAGGGAGATAACGGCAGCTTTTCCCGGAGCCGGAAAAATTTAAGTTGCTGCGATCTGGGCTGCATAATGGAAAGGCGCATGTTATGCGGGTATAGCAGGACCCGGTAAGGTACGCTTTTAATATTATCATTATTATAAAAAGCGTTAAAATCGCTTCCGGCTTTTCCGGCTTCTGCCAGGCCGAACGCCTGCCGGTATGCATCATCAAATATATACAGGCTGCAAAGCTGACTTCGGGCGGGGATAGTATGGTAGTCATTTATAATGTCTATAATTTTAATTTTTTCATAGCGAGGCTTGATAGGAAATTCATTGGTATTTAATCTTAATTTTTTATCAATATATAATTTTTCCCCGGGAGGAAGATGATCAATAAGATCACAAATTTTTTTTTCTTCCAAGGAATATGAATATCTGCAGATTTTTACCAGTTTTTGCTGTACCTGGTTAATGTTAAAAAAAACAATTAGTAATATAACACCTGCAACCAGTCCGGCCGATATTTTATTCATTATTAACTGTATACGCGGCGNNAGATCTGCGCAAATGGGTACGCTGAGCATGAAGATCATGTTAAGTCCGATAAAAAATCTCTGCACAGAAGCGCGTGAAGTAATAAAGATTCCTATCAGACATAAAAAATACAATAATTTGAAGCGCTGAAATTTATTACCCCGGTAAAATAAAACACCAAAAGATAAAAGAAAAAACGGCAGCAGGAACACATAAGAGCCGCAAAACATTTGGATATTCGTTGCCAGCATGCCGATTATTGATAGATGCTCACCCCAATTTTCATTGCGGCTGCCTATTATTTGAAACGGAATACTAAATTCAAAACTGTT
>DNNS01000577.1 GCA_003497555.1 Spirochaetia bacterium | reverse complement strand
CAGATAACCAAAACCTGGCCGTTTTTTAAAAACCGAAACAGCGAGCTCTGTCCGGAAAGTTATACGGAATACCTGCAAAAACAAAATACACGCGCTTACGACCGGAAATTTATACTACCGGCAACATGGAAAGGAAAAAGAATTTTTCTGGATATTGCGGAAAGCGGAACAGTAAGCAAATGTACGGTATATGTGAACGGTAAATTTATTTCCGGTAAAAATAACACAGACAGGCAGATAGAAATAACCGCTGCGCTAAAATTTGATACAGACAACAGACTTACCATAATCGCAGAGTCTGCAAGCCCTGCTGTTATTGCCAAAATAAAGGTGTTAAACACCGGAGACATCTGGCTGCATTGTCTTGCTTCCGCAGGCATTGAATCATGTTTTATAAAAACCTCCGTTCAGAAAAAAGAAATAGTCATTGACTGTAATTTATTACCTGGCAGCTCTGCAGATGGAATAACAGCCGGCGCAGATATATATGATGCCAGAACCGGTCTGAAAACATTTTCCCTGCCTGCTAAAGACCTTAAAGCTGTCAGTATTGATAATACGCAAAAAAAAATAAGACTTTCCGGTACATGGGAAAATCCCGGGCTCTGGTCTTTTGAAATTCCCGTTCTTCATACAGCGCGTATTTTTTTAAAAGATGCCGGAGGCAGAATTATAGACGAATACAGACAGAATTTCGGTTTTCGCGAAGTAAAAATTGAAGGAAAAAATATTCTTATCAATAATATTCCGGTTCATCTCAAGGCTGTGCAGGCCAACTTTATGTATGGACAGGGATATTACAAACTGGCTAAGGAAAAAGGAATCAACTGTATTGTTTATTTTGGATATCAGAATCCGGAATATCTGATGAACCTGGCGGATGAACTTGGCCTGTACATGATTGCCCATGTCGGACCGTTTTATACAGGCGCAAATTTCGGATCCCATGACCGGTCTCCTGAACGGTTACGCTGGCTGGAGCGTCACTTTAATCATCCGTCAGTAATTATCTGGGCAGGCAATCTCAGCACTGTGGGCCCGGAAGGCGGCTGGACCAGATTCAATTTTCATACACTCGGTACCGGTTATTTTCCCCAGAATAATGAAAACGGAAAATTTGCCATGGAGCAGAACCGCCTCACCAGGGAATGGATTGCTGGTACTGATGATACGCGCATTATTATCAATTACTGCGCAGGAGCATGCGATCCGGCAGAAACCGTAATGAATCATCCGGATTTCGGCATACCCCTGCAGGAAGCAGGGGGTGTTGCCGAAGCCTGGTCAAAAACCGTAAATGCCAAGCCGTATATTCTGCTTGAAACCTGGGGCGAAGCAGGTTCAGGAAAAAATCTTGACTTGTCATTCGGAATGAAATACAGCCGGATATGGGAACCGAAACGCTTTGACAGCAGGGAAGGCGCAGATAACAATCTGATTATCGAAGAAGCAAGTCAGTATATCGGGGAACTGGCATATCAATGGGCCGAGCCGGTGCGTACCTTTATTCCGTCCAATTGGGAGTTGCTGGTTACCATGGGGCCATGGGATCGCGATGAATCTGAACTATACGGTAAAAATAAAAACTGGCTGATTGAAAAAAAAAATATGGCCGAAATCGCTCTGGATGCGCTTGGGTACAAAGAAAATGCCCGGGCCTGCCGCGGCTACGGACTCACAGGACGCAACTGGTTTTCTGATAAAATTCTTCAGGGCTTTGAGCATAAAGTCCTGCCAGGTGAAATGGCTGCATCGAATCAACCACCTAATACCTTTGAGGGGTGGTATGAGCCTATGAATAATATAATATTCAGGGAAAAAAGATATCTGAAATACAGTATATCGCATCCTGTTTTTAAATCCGATATACCGTCAACCGCTTTTGGTGCAGAAGATTTATCGGTAACCGAACGGCAAGATATCCCGTTTACCGGGTATTTTCAGGACGCACTGAATCCGCTTTTGATCTGGATCGGCGGCGGACCAGCAGGATCGGAATTCCGGAATAAGGATCATTCTTATACTTCCGAAGAAAGAGTCGAAAAAAATATTATTAAGGTTAATGATTATGAACATTCTGTCAGTCTTGATATTGGATGGATGCTGGTAACTACTGACGGAAAAATTATGGAAAGCGGAAAAATACCGGCCGAAGCCGGTGCAGGAGAAGTAATAATGTCTCCCCTGTCTTTTGTCGCTCCCGGGGTTTCAGAAAAAAGCCGGTTTAAATTACTGCTGGAAGCAGCAGATAAAAAAACTTTTAAAAAATTAAAAGACGAATTTAATATTACAGTATTTCCGAAAGAGAAAATATCATCAAATCTTTCTGTTTGCTGCTATGATCCTGAAGGTATGACCGGCTTGCTTCTTAAGCGTATCGGAGTATCTGTTCAGCCGGTTTTAGTTCATGATGAAATACCCGAGGCAAAAATACTCATTATCGGACGTAACGCCCTGAACTCCTGGCTGGCAGGCCGGGATAATTTTCTTGGAGAAAAAATCCGCACCGGTCTCAGGGTACTTATAATGGAGCAAAATGCAGACTCGGTCATGGGCCCCATGCAGAAAGAGATCAGGCTGCGTTCGCTGTTTATAAAAAATNNGTAATTTTGACGACAGGGATTTTTCCCACTGGCGCGGTTCGGCAACTTTAACCGAAGCATACCCCGAATGGGAAAAAGCGTCTGAGTATATGAGTTATAAGGAATATCAGGAATTCGGCAAATGGGGAAACGAGGGTATTGTATGTACATTGCCCATAAAACGTCCCCAGCATGGAAACGCCCGTACCCTGCTTGCCGGCGGTTTTGATCAGGAGTGGGCCGGAGCGGCAGAATACCACTATGGACAGGGGGTGCTGATTATTTGTCAGCTTGACATCTGCGGGAGGACAATCGCCGATCCGGCAGCTGACCGCCTGCTATCAGAATTTTTACGATATCTGAAAGATTTTACTCCGGTGCAGTATAAATCTGCTG
>DNNS01000742.1 GCA_003497555.1 Spirochaetia bacterium | reverse complement strand
CCTGCCGGTCAAGTTCTGCCAGAACATGATGCCATTTTCCGTCAAAAACCGGCTGCTGGGACGAAATAGTCCAGACACCTGATTTGCTAAATAAAGAAAGGCTCAACATGCCTCCCGGCAGCGCAGCAAGTTCATAGCCGCTGCCGGATTTTTTAGAAACAATCGCGCCGCCCCGGGAAGAAAACTGAACCAGCACAATCATTTCAATCAAAAAATTATTTGTATTCATATCCAGAGATTGGCGGTTTTTTCCCCGATAACCGAATTCATGTGTTTTTCCGCCATGCGTATACGAATAATGCATATCCTTTTTTATTTCCTGATCCGTAACCACACACCAGTTACTGCCGTTAAAAACAAAAGCTCCCGGTATCCAGTTATCCAGCGGACCGCATACAAAATCAGCCCTGTTAGCATGCATACATTCCAGATCGTTTTTGGGTGTTTGCTTGTACATAAGCCGGTGCTGGTATTCATCGCTAAAGTATAAATTTTCTCCGCAGATTTTTAACACTGCGCCTGATGCCGGGCGGTAAAAATTCCATTCACCCGCAGTTCGGGCCAGACCCCAGGGAACAAAAACGCTTACACCCTGATTACAGGCTGCAGCGCCTTTTTGCAGGCGAAAATCATGCGTGACCGCATTAATAAACTGACTCTCTGCCGCAAGCATGCCTAATGAATAATCCATCATGCGCCGCGCTTCCAGTTCGTGGCGGAATTCATTGAAATTGGAATAAATAATTCCCCCGTAATCAAGCAAACCTGCGCCTGTATACGAACCGCTGATTATATTGCGCGCCATGGCCATGGTCTGATAATCAATCGGATCGGTTGTTAAATCGCGCGCCTTGCGCAAAAAGCCGTCATAGTCTATGACCAGCGAAGACATATTCTCGAAAATATTGCCCAGATAAACATCGCGGCCGCTGTCCGGCTCCTGAATGCGCATGGCGCAGGCAAAATTATAAAAACTGTTATTGAAAAAACTGTGACCATAGCCGATCAGATCCATCAAGGCAGCTGTATTGCACAAGGGGCTATGCACATCATTATTTTTGCCCCAGGCAATATTATTAAAAAGAAAATTCTTATACGGCCCGTCAAGATAATAGGCAAAACCGAAACGCGCAGTATTATACGATCGATCGCCGGCATTAGTCTGCGTGGTATGAAAAAAATGCTTGTATCCGCCCGGATTGCCGGAAATATTATTAAACATGTAATTCGGCCCGCACATCCATGATTCTATGCCGCCGTAATCATTTATAATCAGCAGCGGATTTATTACCCGGTTATGATGCACGAGCGTACGCACCAGCGGCAGATCGCGCGGATCTTCGGCGATATTGCCGGCTTTGCCTGCGTAAACATTAATCCCCACCCCGCCGCAATTTTCGATATGATTGCCGGCAATCTCCAGCAGGCGCGCATGCGAAACCACAATGGCATTGCCCAGATTATTCATCGGCCGTATACCCATTCCGGTACTGCTGATGGCATTGCGTAAAATTCGCGCGCGCAGTACTACTGACAAATGCGTAGTGCGGTAACTTGTGTATCCGTCGGAAATATCGGCGAAACCGATTTCCAGATCGCTGGCCGTATTGTCGCGGATTATTAGTTCATCAAGCAGACTGCCGGAACGACTGGTCACGGCGCCGATTCCCAGATAGGCCTGGCTGAAATTACAGTGTGTAATTTCTATATCAGAACAATCATCAAAAAGACGTATGCAGCCTGGTTCATTATAACCGTTCATCCACTGCGCCAGTATGTCTTCGCCGCTGTTTATAAAACGGAACGACAATCCGTTGATCAGAATATGGCTTTGATCCTGAATAGTAATCGCACTCTGACGGCAGGCGATTTCCACCGCTGCAGTATTGGGATCGTGATCATCCACCAGGCGCAAATACAGGCGGCCGGTATTTGGATCAAAATAATGCTCGCCCGCGCTGTCAAGTAAAGCCAGACGGTTTTCAATATAATAACGGCAATTCGTGACCGGCCCTTTTCGGAATGAAGGAAATATAAATTTTATTTCTCCGCGCGCAGTGATGTCAAGCAATGCTGCCGGCAGCGGGGCATTGATTAAGTGAAAATGTTCTGACCAGACCGTAGCGCCGATCAGCTCTTTATGATTAAGGCCGGCAGCACGGCGGTCTTCGCCAATGGTAATTGTCCGATCCTGCCCGTTAAACTTTTCGGTTTCTTCACGCACACCTTCCCAGCTTGCCCATTCTGCACGGAAATCATCCGGATTGGAATAGCGCCAATTGGGAAAACGGGCAATCGGAACGCGCATAACACGTCCGCTTCTGATTTCCCATACACTACGAGGAGTTTTATTAGTGCCGATCTCGGTATACCAGATTTTTTCCTTGCCCGTAAGATTAAATGAAATATGTGCTGCCGCCGGTTTCCAAACAGAACTTATGCGCTCGGAACCGGCAAGCACTGCTTCACCCTTTCCCCATGCCGGATCCGCAGTAAAAATAACCGGAGCGCCGTATGTGCCTGACCGGCTAACCATAATTTCGCCGCGGTAAATAACTCCGCGCTTAAACACATAAGTATCACCTCGCTCTGCGTTTTTAAATACTGCTGCCGGATCATCCGGATGATGCTGCCAGGCAGTGCCCGGTGTTTTTCCGTCGTTTTTATCACTGCCGCTGCTGTAATCAATGTAGCGAATATTTTTCCCGCGGTGCAATACAAACGGCCTGGCTTGATAAACAAGATCACCGGTTAGGCTATGAGCTGCAGGCTCCTGCCAGCACCATTTGCCGGCTGTTTTGGCTTTGGATTTATCATACAGCGGCAATGCCGGGCTTTTTATTTCTAGCGGTTTTACTCCGGCCGGATACAAAACCATTGTTCTGGCTTCCTTGCTTTTTTGAGCGTAATTTCCGTCCGGACTGATAAAGGCAATCAGAAAAAAACCGGCAAGATCGGCTTTTTCCGGAATTACTATTTCGATTATTTCAGTACCGGAGCCGCTTAGGGAAGGCGGTTTGCGAGTGGCACCGGCTAAAAAACCGCGGGATTTTCCCGCAGCATCATTCCAATGCGCGTGCAGTCCAAGTAATCCGGAGACATCACGGTATTGCACATTACAGACCAGCGGTTTACCGGGTACTGCTTCCGCCTGCAGGCTGATAGTGCACCAGTCACTTCCCGGTTCCATGGTAACCGGTTTAAAAACCGCCGCTGATTTTTTTTCTGTAACCAAAACAGCCTGCGGAGCAATGAAACTAATCGGCTGGGTACGCGCCTCACGATCTTTTTTCTGAAAACTTCCGTCCGGACTGGTAAATATAATGAAAAAAAATTTTCCCAAATCAGGTTTGGCGGGCAGGGTAATAGTTCCTTTCATATTTCCGCTGCCGGAAATATCAAACGGCTTGCCGTTCTGCCCGGTTAAAAATCCTTTGGAAACCCCATCTACCGTTATCCAGTGCGCATGTATTGCCAGCTTGCCTTTTACATCCCGGCAGTCTGCGCTGAAACGCAGCGGTTTGCCAATCGCCGGAGGATCAAGCAAAGAAAATGTGCACCACTCCCCGCCCGCAAACAGCGGCAGATATTCAGGCTGAAGAAATCCGCTTAGACAGATTAAAAAAAGCAACAATAGGTTTTTCATTAATACCTTCCTGTTTTGTTTTTCATAAATATTTCTGCGCCTCCTGCCGGCACTGTTCGAGTACAGATTCCAGATCACTGCCGAGTTTTAGCCGTCCCCCGCATGATTCACGAACTGTAATCTGCGGCACAACAGGGACAAAATCCGTAACAGCTGTGTTTTTAATGCGGGATACGCAAGCCGCGAGCACTGCCTGCGCCATATATTTATATTGAAATGGAATAGTGGTGAGAGCCGGTGTGATCAGTCTGCCGGCCATGCTGTCATTAAACCCGAGTAACGCGAATTTTCCCGGAATATTTATTCCCAAATGCAGAGCTGCATTTAAAAACATGAGCGCGTAATCATCGTCGTAGGCAATCACACCCACAACACCCGGGTGTTTTTCCCAGCGGCGAAGAAGATTTCTTGTGTTTTCACCAGGGCCAATCGCAGCAATTAACTGTTCCATGCCGTGATCATGTGTATATTTACAATACGTAACAAGCCGCGCTGTTATCTGGGTATTTGCTGCGGAATGGGGTCCGAAAAAAGCAACCCGGGGGTATGAAAGTTTTTGCATATAACAGCAGGCAAGCAGCATACCGGAATTAAATGTATTGGAGCTGTGGCGGCCCAGATTAAAATGATATTGTTCCAGTCCCGGGACAAGGGAGGTCATTATCATCGGCGGAAATTTTCCGGATTTTACCAGCTCATAAAGAGTAATGGCATGAATATGCAGATTGGGCATAGACAATACTATGGCCTGCGCACGGTTCCGGGATAAAATGTATATTTGACTACGCAATGTTTCCGCCGAATTATCCGGCAGAAAATGTACCTGGATTTTTATATTCATGGCAGCAGCTTGGTTCTGGTAATGAGTTATCATCTCGGGGAAAAAACCGCCGGTGCTTTGACTGCAAATAATCCCGATAAACATACCGGCAGCTTTTCCGGGCAATGATGGATTATCAGCGAGAAGATTTTCCGGATGAACCATGAGTATTGTACCGGAGCCAATCTTGCGTTTAACAATTTTGCGCTTTGCCAAAATGCTCATGGCGCGGTAAATAGTCTGGCGGTTTACCTGAAAATGATCGGCAAAATCCCGATCGGAAGGCAATTTATTATTAATGGAATAATCAGAATCAGCAATATAATCAATAATTTTATCAACAATATTATCGCAGGTTGTGATGCGCCTGGCAATTATTTTAT
>DNNS01000763.1 GCA_003497555.1 Spirochaetia bacterium | reverse complement strand
AAATTTAGTACACAGGGGCGGACATCGCAGGTAATGCAGGGTTTGCTCTATTTGCAAGCAGATGCTTTTCATTTTGTAAAACTGCCACTTGTACAAATTTATAGTTGTATTGCAAAATTGTACAACCAATGCTATGCTCTTTTATGCTTAAAAGAACTGCAGAAAAACACCTTTTACGTTTGGCCAAACAATATCCTGTTGTAACCGTTATCGGCCCGCGGCAGTCAGGAAAAACTACTCTCTGCCGCATGGCTTTCCCTGAAAAAAAATATATTTCGCTGGAGACTTTTGACAATAGAAGAATCGCGGCGAAAGACCCGCTGCAGTTTCTTGAAAATTTAAAAGAAGGCGCTATTATAGATGAAATACAAAGAGCGCCTGATTTATTATCATACATTCAGGTACTTGCAGATGAACGCCAAAAAGACGGATTGTTCATTTTAACAGGCTCACACCAGTTTGAATTAATGAATCGTATCGCCCAGTCACTAGCCGGTCGGACTGCTTTTGTAAAATTATTGCCGTTTTCTTACTCCGAACTTTATCCAGGCAGCAAAAAGAGACCCGATCTAAATTCAGTTTTATTTTCAGGTTTTTACCCCAGAATTTTTGATAAAAAATTAAATCCGACAGAAGCGCTTGCTTTTTATACGGCGACCTATATTGAAAGAGATGTCAGGTCTCTTATTAATGTTAAGGATTTATCGCGCTTTGAGATGTTTTTAAAAATTTGCGCATCGCAAACAGGAAATATTTTAAACCTTTCCCGCCTTGGTAATGAATGCGGCATTACAGTTAATACAGCAAAAAGCTGGCTATCGGCACTAGAGGCCAGCTACATTATTTTTCTTCTTAAGCCGCATCATAAAAATTTTAAAAAAAGACTTGTTAAATCGCCAAAACTTTATTTTATTGATGTAGGTCTGGCGGCATTTTTACTGGATATTCAGAATGAAAGCCATTTAAAAAATCATCCTTTAAGAGGAGTCTTGTTTGAAACCTTCGTGGTTACGGAAATACTGAAAAACAGATTTAATAATATACAGACTAATAATTTATATTATTTCCGCGATAATGCAGGAAATGAAGTCGACGTGCTAATGGATATGGGAAGTGAAATAATGCCGGTTGAAATAAAATCCGGCTTGACCATAAATGATGAATTTTTCAAGGGTATCAGATATTACCGTTTATTAAATGCTTCTGTAAAAAAAAGCCTGCTGATATACGGCGGAGACAAGATGTATAAAGAAGATGAAAATAATGTCTTGCCTTATTATAAAATTGAAAGCGCTTTGTAATAATTAAAAATATCTAAATGAGCAAGCATATTTATTAGCTTAAAAACTCCCGGTTTTCTGCTTTAATATGGAAATATTTATTTCACAAATTCCCGCTTTTTATTTTTTTTGACAAGAGAGAATTGTGTGAGATAAAGTGCGCCTTGAAAAAAAACAGGGCATGTTATATAATCACTTGAGAACGGGATGTAGCGCAGTTGGCTAGCGTGCATGGTTCGGGTCCATGAGGCCGCGGGTTCGAGTCCCGCCATCCCGAATAAAACATTTTTACAGGAGAAACAAAATGTCAGCTATTTATGATGTAACAGCCAGAGAAATTCTTGATTCGCGCGGAAACCCCACGGTTGAAGTTGACGTGCGTCTTGACAGCGGAGCATTCGGACGGGCAGCAGTACCATCCGGCGCTTCCACCGGAGAACATGAAGCCTGCGAACTGCGCGATGGCGATAAAAACCGCTATTTGGGCAAGGGTGTAACCAAAGCTGTTGATAATGTCAACAAAATTATTGCCAATGAAATTCTTGAAATGGATGCCACCAATCAGATTGAAATTGACCGCAAAATGATTGAACTTGACGGCACGCCTACCAAAAAAAAATTAGGCGCCAATGCCATTCTCGGCGTGTCTTTAGCTGTAGCCAAAGCCGCAGCTGCCGAATCATCGCTTCCTCTATATAAATATTTGGGAGGTGTAAATGCCAGGCTGCTTCCGGTACCCATGGCCAATATTTTAAACGGCGGAGCTCATGCCGACGGTACAGTTGATCTGCAGGAATTTATGGTTATGCCGGTAGGTGCAGGCAGTTTCCGCGAAGGCATTCGCTGGGTAGCGGAAGTTTTTCATAATCTGAAAGCGGTTTTAAAAAGCAAAGGTTATTCCACTGGGGTAGGGGATGAAGGCGGTTTTGCCCCCAGCTTGAAAGAGAACAAAGAAGCAATTGAACTTATTCTTGAAGCCATTCAAAAAGCAGGATATAAGGCCGGAGAACAGATTTGCCTGGCTCTTGACCCGGCTGCAAGCGAACTGTTCAATCATGGCGAAGGCAAGGGTTATAAATTCTGGAAATCTTCGGGTAAAGTTCTTTCTTCCGATGATATGGTGAAATTCTGGGTTGATCTGGTAAAACAGTATCCGCAGATTATTTCCATCGAAGATGCCATGGCTGAAGACGACTGGGACGGCTGGAAAGCGCTGTCCGATCAGCTGAAAACCAAAATACAGCTGGTAGGCGATGATTTATTTGTAACCAATACCCAGCGTCTGATCAGGGGAATCAATGAAGGAATTTGTAATTCCATCCTTATAAAAGTCAATCAGATTGGCTCCCTTACCGAAACAATAGAAGCCATTGAAATGGCCAAACGCGCCGGTTACACGGCTGTTGTTTCGCACCGCAGCGGTGAAACCGAAGATTCCACTATTTCTGATCTGGTTGTAGCCATGAATGCCGGGCAGATAAAAACCGGTTCCACCAGCCGGAGTGATCGTATTGCCAAATACAATCAGCTGATTAGAATCGAAGAAGAGCTTGGCGCCCAGGCTGAATACCTCGGCAGAAAAAGTTTTTACAATCTTAAAGTCTGACTAAACGGGTGGTAATTCCGCCCTTGTTATGTTTAAAAACAAAACTGCAGCAGTCCTCGGCGGGCTGCTGTTTTTTTTAATCTATCTTTATTTTTTCAGCAGCGCAAGTCTCATCAAAGAAACCGAATTACTGATATCCCTGCAGGGCCTGGAAGAAAAACTCGAAAAGCTTGAAGAAGAAAATTCCAACCTGCGCAAAACTATTGAACGTTTTTCCGATCCGCAGTTCATGGCTTCTTATTTTTCCCGTTACGGCTACGGCAGGGGAAATGAAATTTTGCTGGATATTATCCTGCCGGAACTGCCGGCTGATAATTTAAAAAAACCGGTAAGTACCCTTCAGAAAAAATTATCCTTTCTTAAAACCGTTAGAATTTTTATTGTTCTTGCCATAGCCGGAGGAATATCTGCAGTTATATGTTTTTATCTGCAGCAAAAAGGCATTATTAAAATTGATTTTAAAAGACCGAAAAAAGAGAAATCCTGATGATTTCAGCGCGTAATGTGTTATCAGAGTTTATCAATGAACATGCTTCCCGGGGAGACGACCAATTTCTGCTTTTTCTTCATGAAGAAGCCTGCCGCCAACAGATTCCGGCAGTTGATCTTAATATCGGCCGACTATTGTTTTTTTTAATTACAATTCTCAGGCCGGCAGATATTCTTGAAATCGGTTTCGGTTCCGGGCTTTCCTATAGCTACATGATGAAAGCTTCTGCTTTTTATGGCGGAAATGTTCTCAGTCTGGAAAATAACCGTTTTCGTATTGATGCGTTTTCGGAACACGCTGCCCGGTATAAACCATGTTATCTTGACAGCCGGGGAAAAATTATTCATACTGATGCGCTGATTCATCTGCGATCCATGCCGGATGCAGCCTGTGCCTTTATTTTTATTGATGCCATGAAAAAAGAATATCCGGAATACCTGGCAGAAGCAGCCCGCATAGTTTCAGGCGGAGGCATTATTGCCGCAGATAATCTTTTCTTCAGCGGCCGTACCATTTATCTTTCCGAAACTCCGGAAAACATGCATAAATACCGTGACCAGACCGAAGCCATGAGAAATTTTATCAGACAGGCCTGCAGTCTGGAAGGTTTTACTCCCCTGCTGCTCACGGAATCAGACGGTATTGTGCTGCTCTATAAAACACCCTGTGCCGGGAGCATCAGCGCTGCGCACTGATTAGCGTAAGATGCGGGGTGTTTTAATTTGAGCGGGAGATTAATTTTCCCTGCCCTGTCACTAAGTGGCTGGGCGGCAAAAATAATTGTATCCGCTCAGATTGTTAAATT
>DNNS01000018.1 GCA_003497555.1 Spirochaetia bacterium | reverse complement strand
CTTTTTTCCCAGAATGTTGACACGGTTTATACTGCCGCAACCCGCGCTTTCAATGATAAAGCCTATAATTTTGCATTACAGCAGTTTGAACGTATAATTCAGAATCATCAGGAATCAAAATATTTTGAGGATTCCCTTTATTATGCAGGCGCCGCTGTCAGCTATCTGGAAAATTACGACAAGGCAGTCAATTATTTCAAACGCTACCTTGATGAAAATCGTTCAGGTCTGCTGGTAAACAGGACATACTATCATTTAGCTCTGATTTTTTTTTACCGCGATAAAAATGACCTATCGCTCGGCTATTGCGCAAACGCGCTTTTAAACTGCCGCGATCAAAAACTGGAAGCGGATATCCGGATTTTAAAAGGCGATATTTATCAAAAACTCGGTGTTTTCGAGACCATGCTTAAAGAATATCAATCGGCAGCGCTGCTTGCGCCGTATGACGCAGAATTAAAACTGGCAGTCTGGTATTATGAACAGAAAAAGTACCCTCAAGCCATGGATTTTTTCAATAACCTTTCTGTTGATAAATCTCCCTGGAAGGAGCAGGCCCTTTATTATAAAATAAAAATAAATATGGCTGTCAGCAATTTTACCGGGGCAGCTTTATTAACGGAAAATTTTCTGAATTCCTGGCCGCGTTCCGGATACAGCAATGAAATTGCTTTTCTCAAAGCCTATCTGCCTTTTGAAGAAAAAAAATATGATGAAGCCCTGGCCGCTCTGCAGAATTTTATTCTTTATAATTCTTCTTCCGGTTATTTCCCGGCTGCGGTTTACTACCTGGGAAGAAGTTATGAATTTTTAAACCAGCCGGTACTTGCCCTGGAACAATACAACCTGGCCGCTTCTTCAGCAGAAGGCGAATACTCCTGGCGCTCATTATACAGAATCATTCAGTATTACCGGGAACAAAACGATTTCAACAAAGCCCTGCAGGGNNGCTGATCGGCTTGCCTCGGCTGACAGCGCCCTGTACCGTGAAATCGCCCTGCGGGAAAAAATTATTTTACTGCTCAGTATCAATAAACATTCCGAAGCAAAATCAGTCATGAAAACTTTTGCAGTCTCATTTCCGCATAGTATATATACATCAGAGCTGTTAACACTGTTTGCGGAATCATATGCCGTAAACGGAGATAAAGAACGGGCAGCGCGTGAACTGATCCTGCTTTCCGATCAGGCTGAAAATCCCCGGGAAAAAGCCGACTGGCTTTATAAAGCTGCCGGATTTCTGCTTGACAGCGGTCTTACCAATCAGGCATCGGATCTTTACAGAAATATTACTGAAAAATTTCCAACCCTGGAAATTGCCGAATATGCCAAGGAAAGTACTGCCTGGATTGCCTTTTCTTCCGGTAATTACAAACAGGCGGCGGAGCTTTATCTCAGTCTGCAGAATTCAATTTCTCCGGTTATCAGGGAAACCGCCTGGTTCCGCAGCGCGCAGTGCAGTTATCTTGCCGGTGATCTTGATACGGCTTTTAAAACATTTTTATTTTTTTCCGGACAATATACCGGATCCTCCCGGCTGCCTGAAGTATTTGATACGCTCGGCCGTATTTGTTACCGCCGGCAAAAATATAATGATGCCTATAACTGGTACCGCAGACTGCAGGACTATCCGGAATCAGCGGCCAAAGCCGGATACTGGATGGGCTGGGCCCTTTACCGGCAGGGGGCGTTTAAAGATGCCCTGTCGGTATTTACCCCTCTACATGAAAAATATCCCGATTCGCCGTTTTCCTGGGAAGCGCTTATTACCGCAGCAAAAATCAATTTTAACAGCAGCGCTGTGCATGAGGCCATAGCCCTGTACTCAAAAATTATAAGTCATCCTGCCCTGCCGGTTCCGGAGCTTAAGACCGATGCTCTGTATGAGACCGGTATCTGTTATATCCATCTCAGGGATATTCGCCAGTCGGAATTTATTTTCAAACGGCTGCAGGAGCTGACCGGCAGAAAAAAACTGCTGTATGGAGCTTATTTTTCCCTGGCAGAACTGTGCTACAGCGATAAAAAATTTATTCAGGCATNNCATTATCTGTTTGCCGCGGAACAGGCTGATGGTACAGCTGAAAAAGACGAGGCGCAGTACCGGGCTGCGCTTGCCGCCAGGGAAATTCCGGATTTAGGCAAAGCCGCCGAAACAGCCCGTGAACTATACCGGCGGGAAGCGTCGGACCGCAAATGGGATGCTGCCATGCTTTTAGCGTCGATAATTTCTCTTGACCATACTGCTGCGGCGCTTGAAATTTATAACGATATCACGCTGAAATCTTCCCGCCAGGATATCCGTAAAGATGCGGCGGATAAAATCCGTGAAATCAGCGACAACAAAACCAAAAAAAAATTAGAGAAAATTTCTTCTGCCGAGGAAGTATCTGAAATTAAAAATCATGCATCTTCTCCCGAGGTTCAGGCCCTGGTTTATTTAAAAACCGCAGATCTTTATAAAAAAAATAAAAATATGAAATCCGCACTGGAAAACTATAAGGCAGCAGCCATGAGTTCCGGCGGACCGGCATCAATGCGCGCCCAATATGAAATAGCCCTGTATTATTATGAGCGGAGTGAATTTGATCTTGCTTATCAGAATTTTATGAGCCTTATTTATCTGTTTGACAATATTGAATCTCTGGGGCAAAACATTTTTTTTTATACCGGCTACAGCGCATATAAAACCGGCAATTATAGTGACGCACGGGAATATCTGCAGAGATACCTGGATATATCTCCGGCAGGAGAAAATTCCCAGAAAACCCGGGAGACTTTAAAACTGCTACAGGCGCAAAAAAAATAACATAATCTGCAGGTATATTAATAATGATAAAAATTATAATTCTATTATTGTTGCCGTCAGCCTTTTTCTGCCGGCTGTACTCTCAGACATCGGCTGTAACCAATTTCCAGATCCATGAAAAAGAATTTGATGATTCCGCTGCTGCCGGTTCGGCTAAAAAGCCCATAAATACCAACAACCGTCTCTCAGACACTTTTTTAAAAAATCACGATGATGATTCGGTTATTTTTTTAAAAAAAACCCTGAAAACCAGGACAAGCGATGAAAAAATTGATATCTTCAGACCAATCCTGCCTGAAACAAACCGTAAAAACGAATCTCCGGATCTAGACAGGATTATTACCCTGAGCGGGGATTTTTCTTCAAGCAGAGCAGTTACCAATAATTACGGAAATATCTTTTTCAGTTTTGGCAGTTTTTTACAGGCCAAAAGTATATTTACACTGCAGCGCATCTCGGACCGCTATTCGTTTTCGGCACATTCCCGTACCGGGTACAGGCCTTATGTTGAAAATAAATTTTCCGTACGTACTAAATATGCCAACAGTATGCGGCTTGATAACAGCCTGGGATTTGAACTGAAAAGAATTCTGCCCCGCCTGGAACTTGGCATTGCCTGCGCCTGGGATATAAAACAAAACGGCCTTTATGATAATTCCAATTTTTTTTCAGCGCATACCAGGGCAGTATCGGCAGGAGCATCCCTGCGTTTTTTCACCAACAGCCTGGAAATAAATTTTAACTCCGTAAACACGGGCGGCGCCCATGTTCTGGAAGGAAAACCCGGAGCTGCAGTATCGATATTTCAAAGCAGAAACAAAATTAATCTGGATTATCTATGGGCCGAGAATAACCGCCTGAAAGCCTCGGTATCTTATCAATTAAATTACGGAAAAGCTCCGGAGATTGACGGAAGTCAAACCGCTCATTTTGCGGGTTTCAGTTTTTATGACAAATTTTCCCTATTAAAAATTCTTGTATTCAATATAGGCATCGGCACCGGCCTGGGTAAAAATAATTATTTTTTCTATCCGGTTGCTGAAGTTTTATTAAAGACCCCGTGGCATCTTGATCTTTATTCCGGCATCAGAGGCAGCTGGCAAAACACGGAATTCGGCAAAATTTACCTGTCGGAAAACCATATTTTTCCGGCTTATATGCTTCAGCCGGAAAAAGAGTATATGCCTTTTGCTTCCCTGAAATACTCGCCTTCCCAAAGCGTTATTCTTGAAAACGGTTTTAATTACCATATTTTCAAGAATATTATGCTCCCGGAATTGTCAGCCGATTTATTATACTTCGCCGCAAACAGCGTCAAATATCCGGAATTTTTCGCAGCAGCAAATTTTTTAATTCAAAATATAGCCGAACTGAGAATAAAGGCGTTATATAATTATTTACAGCAGAAAATATCCGGTATTGCAGGTTTTAAAGCGGAAGCAGCATTAATTTTTAATATTCCGGATATTGATTTCTCCATTAAAACAGAATATACTATCACAGATCATGATGATATATTTTCCAGGGAAACGGGTTTCCGCGCTCGCAATTTAAACTTACTTAATCTCGAGACGCAGAAATCATTTAAAGATAGAATCGATGTTTTTTTCATGATAAAAAATCTTCTCAATAAAAAACAGATGGACGCTGCGCGGTACCCGGAATGCGGCCGCACTTTTCACACCGGCGTCAAAGCGGCTTTTTAATGATAGAACATGACAAACCTGTAACCATAGTCGATATTGCCAAAGATACCGGGCTTTCCATTGCTACAGTCTCCAGGGCTCTGAATAACAGCCAAAAGGTTACTGATAAAACCAGACGCAAAATTAAAGAAAGCGCCAGCAGACTTAAATATATCCCCAATGAGGGAGCAAAAGCCCTGGTTCAGGGAACAACCAATACTATCGGGCTTCTGCTTAATGATCTGTCGCCAGCCAGCAACACGGTTTATACAATTTTAAATGAAATGACGGCCAAACGCGATTATAAACTGCTGGTATTTAATTCCCTCAATCAGATTAACTCCCAGGAGCATTGTATTATCGACATGCTCAACCGCAGAATTACCGGCATTATTATCATACCCCTTCCCGGAGCCTATCATTCGCTCGAACCGATTTATAATTCCGGCACTCCCTGTGTAATAATAAACAGATTCGTCAGAGAATTTAATTTCAGTCATGTAATCTTTGATTTCCGCATCGGAGTCTGCGAAGCCGTAGACTATCTGGTAATCAGCCGACAGAGAAAGCATTTTTTCCAGTTAGCCAATATGGATGTTTACGCAGGCCTGGAGCGGCGCAAGGCATTCCAGTTTGCCCTGAAAGCCAACCAGATCGATCACAGTTATAACCCGGTTTATCCGGTAGACGATAGTTTTAAAAGCGGTTATGAAGCCATGTCCTTAATACTAAACGAACACCCCGAAGCCGATGCGGTTATTTGTTCATCCGATTACACGGCAGCCGGGGCGATACGGGCCTGCCGGGATAACAAAAAAAAGGTGCCTGAAGATATTTCCATTACCGGTTATTACAATTCAGAAATATCCGAATATTTTATTCCCCGCATCAGTTCCATTGATGCAAATTTTTCGGAATTATGCCGTACTGCGCTCGATAAAATGATTGCCATGATAAAAAACCATGAAGATCATCCTGAAAATTTCAGTCTGCCGACGCGTTTTATCAGAAGAGAAACATCCTGATATTCAGTCATACGACTGAACAAAGTGTACCTGCTTTTTGGTTATCTGCCAGACTCCGTCAAAGAGTTCAAGCGTAAGATAAGTCTCTTTTATCCGGGTATATGCGGTACTGCGGTTTTCTTTCCAGTCGACTTCGATCTGCAGGGTCTGGGGATTAAAAGTCTTTACATATTTAAACGGGAAAAACTGCTCCCGTGAACGCAGGGTTATATCGCAGAGATTCCCGGTGATAACAGTCTTGACAATCTTATGCTGCAGGGTTTTATAATCGTTATTTTTTATCAGGTGATTTTTAAATTCTGCTATGATCGTTCCCCGCTCTTCAGTGATGCTGTTGACAAAACGCTCATAAAATGAAGTGGCGCCGAAGCTGGTTAATAAGAATTTTTCAATATTGATCAGACTGAAATAAACATCCCAATTTCGTTCGTTTTCGGAATTAATATACATTTCAGCAACCGTATAGGGCGGGATATTTTTCAGATCCACAGCTTTCTGCTGCTCGGTCTTTTTGTCTTCCTCTATTTGTTCATAAAAATCCCGGTTGATGTTAAAGCCGGATTCACTGGCAGTATAAGCAAGCTCTCCCGGCGCCGCAAAGGACGGGTTAAGATTAAAAACACCGGAGATAAAATACCTGCCGCTTTCCGGAATCTGAAACCATTCTGATAAATTAATAATAGTAGAAAATTCATCTTCAAACCCAAGACAGATTTGCTTTCTGGATGCAGCAGCTTTTACTCCGCCGTGTTTCCAGACCAGGTATTGATCAGACGGTTCTATCACTTCGTTCCTGTCATTTTTAAGAATCAAATCCAGATGTTCAAACAGATTTTCCGAAAGAGACATTGCAACCGTATTATTCCGGATATTTTTTATTATAACCCTTACCATTAAAGGTTCATTACGCTGGTATACCCTGGCAAGCGGCCGGAAATAAACAGCAAGCTCGGGGGGGGTATCATTAAACCAGACGGGAAAAACATGAGTGAAATATAATATATGTAAAAAAAGAAGTTTTTTATTCATACCTCTATATTTTCGGTTATTATAATAATATTCTGAAACGAATATTTATTGCGCCATGTNNTTTTCTGCAGACTAAAGACGCATTCCCCCAAAAAAAAAATCATACCCCGGAAATTTTTAATCTTGACATTTATATAATTTAATGATATTTTTTTTTCAGCAAACTAATAAATTCATTTTATTGTATTTTTCAGTAAAATAAAATGAAAATTTTTTTAAAAGAGGGAAAAATGAAAAAAATAATCAAGCAAGCAGTTATTATTACTGTCATCATGGCATCCGCTCTGTTTGCCGGAGAAACCGGGCTTTTCCATCCGCACAGAATCGGTAATTACTGCGTTATCTTCGTCAAGGCAAAAGAAGTGGGGGTTATCTTTAATGGAAATGAATATATATGTAAAAAAAATAAAGATCCCGAATTTTTTGCGCATGTCAAAGAAATATTACTGATGTCGCTTAGTATGAAAGCAAACGGCTATCCGACTTACCTGATAAATGTCAAATATAATTCGATTAGCGAAATAACCCAGGTTGATATAACCTTTGAATCCTGGTGAAATAATTTTAAACGAAGCCTGGTGTTTTATGCAATTATCAAATTTAAAATACCATGTGAAAAAGCTGTATTAATGATTGCCTAATTGTAAACCGTAAAAACAAAAAATGAAAATATTCAACATTTTTCTTTCATGGGTCTTTTTATTCCAGATTTACGCATTTACAGTGCCCGGAAACAAAGGGCCGGTTTTTCCGGTAAAACCGCACGGCAAACATAAGCCCAGATGCCCGGTATCTGCAAAAATCACAGGCCTTGATTCTTACCA
>DNNS01000338.1 GCA_003497555.1 Spirochaetia bacterium | reverse complement strand
GGGTACAGGATATTTGCGCTGATAAGGTAAGGAGGGAGGCTGAGGAGACAGAATACAATTTTTTTGCTAATCCTGCGTATATATATGTGTAGAAGAAAACACCTTTACGCATGGGCGCAGAAAAAAAAGTATACAAACCCCGGCAGCCGCAAAAACAATGGTTTACCGGATTTTTCAGCGTTTTTACGATGATTTTAAACAAAATTACAGAAACTACCAGGAGAAATACGATTTTTTTCGGGAAGTTATTGAGCGCACTGTAGGCAAATACTTACAGTGCGGAATTCTGAAACATGGATTTTTCCGCATACACTGCCCAAAGTGCGGGAATGAATATTTCCTTGCGTTTTCATGTAAGAGCAGAATTTGTCCTTCATGTAACAAGTCCCGCGGCCTGCGGGCAAAAGCAGGAGTGCCGGAAATAGAGTAAAATGTGTCTGTTATCCCTGACCCGCCGAGCGATGAGCAGAAACTGTATAAAAAGAGTTGGGCTATTTTGATAAAAAAAGTCTGGGAAGTTGATCCGCTTGTTTGCCCGGCATGCGGAACAGAGATGAAAATGATCGCGGTGATTGATAAAGCAGAAGTTATAGAAAAAATACTGACTCATACTTCGGTAGGCTTGTACAGCGTATTGGAATATGGGTAGAAGATGAACGCGGGCCGCCGATGGAAAAAAAACAAGCTGAATACGAGGAGGTGACCAGGGGAGCTTTTGATGATGGGTGGATTGTGAACGAGAAGGCCTAAAATACGTGTAAGGGTGTCAGTAACAGAGGTGGGCGGTTTTTGAATGGGGAATTCGGGTTTTGGGAGGAAAAAATCTGAAATCCGGCAGGGAGAGGTTGTAATAAGCCGGAGCAGTGAAGATGTAAAGAAAAATGTTGGCTGGGAAAGGGAATAATGGGTTAGTGTTGAAAAAGGAAAGTCCTATTCATAGTACATTTATTTATTTAAGTAAACAGTTGATCTCAATAAACTATCTTTGTTACCGCCAAGCATAATCGTAATAATGTATAATCCGCTATCAGCTATTTGTCCTCTATAATCTTTTCCATCCCAGGAAAAACTGGATATCCAGGAATTGTACTGCATTGAATAAACTTTTTTCCCAGCCAGATTAAATATACAAATTGCTGCGTTTTCTTTTTCAATATTAGGAAAGCTGATGATTGTTCTAGATAAATTGGGACGCCCTGATATTGGCCAAAAAACTTTGTTTATTATTTTTAATTCTGTATTCAGTGGTTTTTGGCTATATTGAATAACTCCAAAAATTCCAATAGAATTCATCGGTATCTCCAGCAACAGGTAGGAGAACTCAGCTGTCCTTTTTTCGACTCTTGAAACAGTATATTGTTCGTGCCAGGTATCGTTTTCATCCCATTTAGCCAGCGTCAGCGCATTCTTGTCCGATACAGATAATGGCGGCGCGATTGCATCTTTGAATATCAACCGGTTGTTGGTGACCGGAATTTTAAAAATTAATATCATAGGTTTTAAAAAAACAACATTCGATTTTTCAATCGAAATAGCCACTTGATTAAAAACGGGATTTCCTTTGGCATAGAAGCAGTAATAATTGTTTGATAAAACCGATATAATAAATTTTTCTGTTGATGACAAGGTGTTTTCCGGTATGATAAGTTTTGCCATAAGATTTGCGACCACCCCCCCGCTTGATCCAATTTCTTTTTCAATCAAATATTGATCATGAGCTTTTGAAACATTCGTTACCGATATAGTTAAACCAACGGGGTATATTGTATTAATGCAATATTTTGCCGTGGTACCATAAGGAACAAGTTCATCAAGATACCGAGATGAAGAAAGGTCTTTTGTGATTGTTGTCAGCATTGAACCATTTTTATAAATCGCGTAAGCGGAAATATTTGCAGCTGAATACATATCCCATTGAAGCAGTATTCCTTCCGGTTGATTTGAAAGGAAGACATTTTGTGCATGATACATTCGGTATGGCTTGACGGATACCACCAGACTTTTTGAAGCAGCATATCCGGTGTCTGCCTGGGCTGTGATTGTTGCCAGGCAGTTTTGTACTTCCGAATATGTATATGGAATCATTGATAGAGATACATTTGTTTCAGAAGGAGGATTTATTGAGTAGTATACATCATTACCGAAATCTATTATAATATTTGTTATACCTCCTGTTAATACCTCAATTTCAGCATTGAAATATGCAGTTTCATTTTTCACTATTTCAGTTGTGGTAAAAGAATTAATATATACAGCGCCATTGGTTTCTTCTGTTCCAAGGTTGCGGAATGCTTCAGGATTTACCATATTGGTAAAAGATGTTTTAAACCAGTTTTCTGAGCGAGGAACAGAAGAAATACGGGTTTCATCAATCAGTCCGTTTAATGATCCAGAATTTACTCTTGTTCTTCCTGTATAAATTGTTGAATTAGCTGAATACGGCACTATCGTATTGCCGGCAGTAAAATTATATATATTTTCNNTGTTATAGGTTGCGCAGAAATAATACCAGTTGCTGTATGCTGCCGGATTCCCAAGATTTTTTTCAGCAGAGCCGGTCTCTGGTCCGCCGGGACCCGTTGTATATAATGAAAAAGTTAATGTCTCGTCGTTGGCAAACGGAAAATACAGGTCATAACCCTGGCCTTCTGCAGGAATTGCCGACCATTTACGTGCAAATACCAGACCGCAACTGTAATCACCTCTGTAATTATTATTGCTGTAGTAATAGACCCATGTTTCTATGGATATCTCTTCTGAATTAATTGTATTAAATTCAATTGCGGATCCGCTGATATCGCTGAATTCGACACAATTCTGAAGAATGCCGGATTTTGATACAGGAGAATTAACCGAGGAACCGTGATAACCGTTTCCCGTACTATCCTTTATTTGTGGTGCATTAGCCGAAGGATCTTCCTGTAAATGCCAAACCCCATAATAAGAATTACTCCAAGTGCCGTCTGAATTCTGATTATTTTCTATTTTTGCAGTACCATAATACATATAAATAATATTAGAATACTGCACAGCGGCAGAAAGAATCGGCATTCTGACCCACGCATACAGCAGACCTTCGTTTTTATTAAAATATTCAATCTCGTGATCAAGCTTTATAGCGCCATCCTTCAGGGTAAATACGATATCATACCCGTTGTCTGATGCCGACCGTATAAGGCCGGCATTATTTGTAATATATATCAACACCGGAAAATTAGTTAAATCACCGCTGTCAGCAAACGTATTGGTTATTGATATTCTATATTTCCAGTCTTTATACCAGCTGCAAAAAAGATTTAAACGGGAAAATGTACAGAATAAAAATATTAATATAAAAACCAGTCTGTTCATTTTTTCTGATTCCTGCCTTGAAATTTTATTTCAGTATGGTCAATATTTTATAAAAATATTTCCATCTGCCGCTTATTTGAAGTTTAATCCGCAGTATACTTATACCGATTCTCAGGCTGCGGCTATCGTTAATGCCGAAAACATGTATACCTTTTCCAAGCTGGCCGTTGAATATTTTTTTTACAATTTGGCCGTTTAAATTTGATAAAATTATTTCGCAGCTGTGGAATCCCTGTATTTTTTTATAGATAACAAATTTGATATCGTCTCGTGATTCAAGATTAATAATACTACCGCGCGAGAAATTTATTTCTTTACCTGCATCTGATGCGCTATTAAAGAATATTTGAAAATTGACGTTTGATACTGCGCGGGTTTCAATAATAATATTTGTTTTTATGTGAATAAATTCGAATTTTTCATCTGTCACTTTAATAGTATGCGATCCATAACCAGTTCTGAAAATATAATATCCTTCCGAATCCGAATAAACACTACTACCGACATCTTCATCAAGTATCAGTCTGATATTTTCATAGGGATTCTTGTCCATGTCCAGAATATATCCGGATAATTCATATAAAGCCGGCAGCAGTTCAAAATGCATATTGCTCAGGCTGGAAGCAGTAACAGACACGGATCTCCTGTCAGGTGAAATAGTATATCCATTTGATAAGGGATAAATAAAATATGAACCTGGCATTACTGAAAAGGAATAGTTTCCTCCTGAACCGGTCAGGTTTGATGATATTGTATCTCCGCCAATAAATACCCATATGCTTTTTGCCGCAGTATTTGTTGTGTTTACATTTTTAACTGATACTATACCGGATATTGTAAAATAGCCTTCGGCAATAAAATTATTATTTTCGCTGTTTGTATTATCAATGGTAATGGTTTTTATTGAATTTCTGATTTTATATCCATTGCCGCTGGCAAGTAATGTAAACATATCGTTATTCACATCAAAACTGTAATATCCATTTTCATCTGTATTTGTTGATTTGTTCAAAATGGTGCCTATTAAAGAAATAGTTACACCGGATACCGGATCGTTATTCAGATTAAGTGTATATCCGGATAAAATATATCCCGGGGATGAAGAAAAATTATAATTCGTGTTAAGATTCGAAAGTAAAGAGATTGTATATGATGCAGGGTTAAAGGAAAAGGCGTTTGATAAAGGCCGGATTGTATACAAACTGCCTGGTAATAACTCAATTTCATAATACCCATTTGCAGCAGACTGGTTGGTATAATTCGTTCCATCGGTATAAATCATTGTGATATTATTCGTTATGTCACCGGTGATATATCCGCATACTTTGTAAGTGTTGTTATTGGTTTCCAAAGGGCCAAGAATTCTGAAATTCGCCGGTGCTATCTGATTTGAATATTCTGTCAGGATCCAGCCTGATGATCTTGCCACCGAAGCAAGGCGCGGTTCGTCAATGATGCCAAGCCATCCCTGAAAATTATTGGCACTGTTACCGCCTCCCCCAATCCACCAGTTCTTGTCAGTATTATCCAAATTTCCGCTTAGTGCTTCACTATTTGCGTTGGTACCATCGCCATATCCTGTTAAATTAACGTTGTTATACGTCATTGAATAATAGTGCCAGGCATTTGTTGACCAGTCTCCGCAATTTGGTCCCTGATGNNTTGAAATACCGTGATCAAATCTGATACCATAATGAGAAAATGATCTGCCAAGAATTTGATGCCTGTCTTCAGTACAGAATGCCCACTCTACACCATCAAAAAAACCCCAGCCGCTTATGGTTATTGGGTAATTATGATTTACCACTCCTGCATCAAAATAATCATTGGTATTACAATATACTCCGCTGCCTACTATACTATTAATATCAAGGGTGCCAGGCGTTACCGCTGTTTCAAGATTATTTACGCCTGTATGCCCTTTCCCGGTTGAATCTTTTACATCTCCGGATGTTTCACTAAGATGCCACACACCTTCAAATCCTTCTATCCAGACATTACTTGCATGCTGGTAATCTCCGTTTTTTGTAGGATCTGCATTCAGATACATGGCATTCGATTCAACAGGATTACCGGATGCAGACAGGATCGGCACTCTTACCCATGCCCAAAGCTGGCCTAAATTTGTATTAATATAATCAATTTCATGATCAAGCTGGTTTGTTCCTGTATTATCTGTAAACAGGATATTAAATCCGTTTTGGGATGAATAATTTTTAATAATTTCATCATTTGTCAGATAAACAAGCACAGGGAAATTGGTAAGATCTCCCATGCATGCATAATTATTAGTTATAGCCCGTCTAAATCTCCAGGGGCCGTACCATTGAGCTGAAGATGCAAACATGAGAAGGCAAAGAATACTGATTAATAAATTTTTATTTATAAACCACCCTGTGCCAAGA
>DNNS01000342.1 GCA_003497555.1 Spirochaetia bacterium | reverse complement strand
TGTTTCAGCCTGCGCAGGAGAAAAAAAATGCCGAGTAAAAAAATATTATATTCCGGAATTGCAGCTCTTTTTTTGTTAATTTTGATTAGTGCTGCGGTTTATGAACTTTCAGAAACCGAACAGGCGGTCATTACCCAGTTCGGCAAACCCGTAGGCAGCGCAATCACAGAACCGGGACTGCATTCAAAAATCCCATTTATTCAGACGGTTAATAAATTTGATAAGCGTTTTCTGGAATGGGATGGAAATCCCAATGAAATTCCCACGCGCGACAAGCGTTTTATACGCGTTGATACCTATGCGCGCTGGCGTATAGCCGACCCGCTGCTTTTTTTCCAGAGAGTAAGCGACGAACGCAGCGCTTTTTCCCGGCTGGACGATATCCTGGACGGAGAAACGCGCAACGCCATTGCCAAGCATGATCTGGTAGAGTTAATACGTTCCCATAACCGTGACAGTTTAACCATGGAAACCAATGACGTGGAGAGCATCGAAGAACCGCTGGCGAAGATTAAAACCGGCAGATCCGAAATTTGCCGCATGATTAAGGATATAGCCGCTCCCCGCACCATGGAACTCGGTATAGAACTTCTCGATATCCGTTTCAAGCGCATCAATTACAATAAAGAAGTACAGAATAAAATCAACGAACGCATGATCACCGAGCGCAAGCGTATTGCCGACAAATTCCGCAGCGAAGGGCAGGGGGCTGCTTCCAAAATACTGGGCGATCGCGAGCGGGAATTAAAGCGCATTCAGTCGGAAGCCTACCGTACAGCCCAGGAACTGATCGGCAGGGCCGACGGCGAAGCCGCCCGTGTTTATGCATCCGCCTATAACCAAAGCCCGGATGCAGCCGAGTTTTACCGTTTTATCAAAACCATGGAAACCTATAAAACTTCGCTGGGTGAAAAAGACTGGCTGTTATTGTCAACCCAGGGAGATTTTTTCCGTTATCTTAATAAAAAATAATGGCAGAAACCGTTCTTTTTGTTTTCGGCGGCACCGGAGATTTATGCCGCCGAAAACTTTTGCCTGCCTTATATGAACTTGCCTCGCTGAACCTGCTGCCGCCTGACCTGAAAATCAGGGCTCTTGGAACGCGTCAGTTTACAGATGAAACCTACCGGGAATTTGCCGGAAGTTTTGCGCGTACTTCCCTGTTTCACAGTGAAGTACTCTGGAATCGTTTCCGCCTGCAGATTTCATATATGATCTGCGATATTATGAACTGCGACGATTTTAAAAGCGCAAGTCTTGCTATCTGCGATAACTGCCTGAATATTTTTTATCTGGCTCTGCCTCCTGATAAATACAAATTTGTCCTGCGCAGTATTCAAAACCGCAAAAATACCAGAGACCGCATTGTCATTGAAAAGCCTTTCGGTTTTGATTTAAACAGTGCGCGTGAACTTAACAGGGAACTTGGCAGGTCCTTTACCGAGAAACAGATCTACCGGATCGATCATTATATAGCCAAAGAAACCGTACAGAATATTTTTGCCCTGCGTTTTTCCAACGGAATTTTTGAGCCGATCTGGTCTTCCCGCTTCATTGAATCGGTGCAGATTGAAGCCCTGGAAACCCTGGGGGTGGAAACCCGGGGCCGGTATTTCGANNCTGCTCTCTGTTATTGCCATGGAACCGCCTGCGGAGTTCAGCGCCGAAAAAATCAGGCTGGAAAAAACCGCGGTTTTAAAAAGCATTAAAAAAATCAGCGCAAATCAGGCGGAAAAATTTTTCATCAAGGCTCAATACAGCGGATACGCAGACGAACAGGATGTAGCTGCCGGTTCATCAGCTCCCACTTATGCAGCCATGAAAATTTATATCAATAACAAACGCTGGAATAAAGTGCCGTTTTATCTGCGCACCGGGAAAAAGATGCACCGGCAAATTGNNAAAATCTTCGGAGAAAAACAGAATATCTGCGGACTTCGCAATCAACTGGCTGTTATTATTCAGCCTGATGAAAAAATCTGCATCCGCTTCGGAGCCAAACAGCCCGGCCCGGGCATGGATTTATATCCGGCCAATCTGGAGTTTTCTTACGCCAAAACCTTCAGAAATAAAACGCTTCCCGCCTATTCCCGCCTGCTGCATGATGTAATAAACGGAGAACAGACCCTGTTTTCCCACGCGGCCAGTGTGGAAGCTGCCTGGAAAATAATTGATCAGTATGAAGATGCATTTTCCCGCAGCCCAAACCCCCTTAAAACCTATGAGCCGGGGGCGTCGGTAATTCCGGCGGAAAATTTTTTTTCCGGGAACTGTGATCACTGGGAAATACCCTGACCGGTTATGAAAATTTCCATTCCGGATTTTGCGGAAATTTCGCAAGGATTTTTATATTTTAAAATTTGACTGCATTTACCGTATAATAAGCAAATTTTTTCTGGTTACCGTTTTGTTCATAAAATCCGCACCAANNTGTAATAAACGAACTTGAAAAACGGAATATTCTGGAAAAACTGCTGCTGATTAAACCGCAAAAAGCGCCGTTAGAATGGATTGGAGAAATTCACAGCCGCGAATATATCGAACGTGTTTTCAAAACCTGTAGCGAAGGCGCAGCTTTTCTTGACGTGAACGACACGCCTGTGAGCAGGTATTCCGGAGATACCGCTTTATATGCAGCAGGCGGAGTCATGTTGGCGGCTGATTTGATTATCAGCGGAAAAATCAGAAACGCTTTCTGCGCCGTACGCCNNAAATACGGGCTGAATAAAATTCTGGTTATAGACTGGGATGTCCATCACGGCAATGGTACACAGGAGGCTTTTTATAATGATGATACCGTATTGTATTTTTCCATTCATCAGCACCCTCTTTATCCCGGAACAGGAAAAACCATGGAAACCGGCAGCGGCCGCGGTGCAGGTTATACTGTAAATGTAAATATTCCGGCCGGAACCGGCGGAGAAGAATATCTTAGAGCTTTCCGTGAAAATCTTTTCCCGCATGCTTTTAGCTTTAATCCGGATTTCATTATCATCTCAGCCGGTTTTGACGCTTATCATGATGATCCGCTGGGCGGGCTTGAATTAACCGAACAGGATTTTGCGGAAATGACAAGGCTGGTTAAGAATATTGCAGAGCGCTGCTGCAGCGGAAGAATTGCGGCGGTTCTGGAAGGCGGATATGATTTAAACGGATTAGGGCGGTGTATAAGCGCTGTAATATCGGTTTTAATGAAAAGTAACCAATAAACATTGTGTATAAATTTTTATAACTACTCAGATTTCAAAATCCGATATAAATTATGATATAATATCTTATATGGATTTATCAGTCAGCATGGCCGGAGTCAAATTTTCCAATCCGGTGATCACCGCCTCGGGAACTTCAGGCTATGGATATGAATTTGATAATTATTTTGATATAAATCAGCTGGGGGGCGTAACTTTAAAGGGGCTTACTCTTGAAAAACGTCCGGGCAATACTCCGCCCCGTATTTGTGAAACTGCCTGCGGCCTGCTTAATTCCATCGGACTGGCCAATGAAGGCTACGAATTTTTTATCGGCAATATATATCCGCGGCTTGAAAAATATACTACTAATTTTATTGCCAACATTTCGGGCAGTACTGTTGATGATTACGTTCTCTTAACCGAAAAGCTCTCAGAACTTCCGAAAATAAAAATAATCGAAATTAATGCCAGCTGTCCCAACGTAAAAGAAGGAGGCATGGCTTTCGGATCCGATATAAAAATTCTTACCGGTCTGGTTAAAGCCTGCTCGGGAAAAAAACAAAAACCCCTGTTTGTAAAGCTTTCGCCCAACACCGGTGTTATTACTGATTTTGCCAGGGCTTGCGAACAAAACGGAGCCGACGGACTCACCCTGGTTAATACCCTGCTGGGAATGAAAATAAACATCGAAACCGGGCGCCCGGCACTGGGCAATATTATGGGCGGTTATTCCGGAGCGGCCGTTATGCCGGTTGCCCTGCGCATGGTGTGGCAGACTGCCCAAGTTGTAAAAATCCCAATCATCGGCAGCGGAGGCATATTATCCGGTTCCGATGCGCTGGAATTCATTATGGCCGGAGCTGCGTGCGTGGCAGTTGGAACTGCGAGCCTGTATGATCCCATGGCAGCAATAAAAATTCTTGACGGCATCAGGCATTTCTGTTGTGAAAAAAACAGGGATATTTCTTCGATAAAAGGATGTGCTTTATGACAGACGAAAAACATGAAGAGTGCGGAATAGCCGGTATATATAATCACGAAAAAGCCGCCCGGCTTTTATATCTGAGCCTTTATGCCCAGCAGCACCGGGGGCAGGAAAGCGCAGGTATAGTTACAACTGACGGACAGAAAATGCGTAAATGCCTGGGACTCGGCAAGGTAATGGATTTTTTTTCCGAAGAAAAACTCGCAGAACTTACGGGCAGCCAGGGTATAGGGCATGTGCGTTATTCCACCACCGGGTTTACCAAGACCATGAATATTCAGCCCATGGTAGTGGGCTATCACGACGGCATGCTTTCTACTGCGCATAACGGGAATCTTACCAATGCCCGTAAAATCAGACAGAAACTGGAAGAAAAAGGCCATATCTTCCAGACTTCAATGGACAGTGAAATATTAGTGCATTTAATCGCCCTTTCCAGGGAAGAATCGTTTTTAGATAAAACCATTGATGCCCTGAAAAAAATTGAAGGCGCCTGGTCGTTTCTGCTGATGAATCACAATTCCATAATTGCGGCCCGTGACCCGCACGGATTCCGTCCTCTGGTTATGGGTAAAATCGGGAATGCCGTAGTATTTGCATCCGAGACCTGCGCACTGGACATGATTGATGCCGAGTTTGTCCGTGAGATCGAACCCGGTGAACTGGTGCAGGTTAATCAGATGGGTGTTCAGTCCTGCTTTCCGTTTCCCAAAAAAAAATCTCAGCAGTGTATTTTCGAATTTATTTATTTTGCCAAACCCTCTTCCTCTGTTTTTGGAAAATCGGTATATTCCGTACGCTCGCAGATCGGACGCATCATGGCCAGGGAAATGCCTGCCATTGCGGATTGTATTGTTCCGGTGCCGGATTCCGGAACTACCGCGGCGCTCGGTTACGCTGAAGCGTCGGGTATACCCTTTGTCATGGGACTAATCCGCAGTCATTATATCGGCAGAACATTTATTCAGCCTACCCAGGATATGAGAACCATGAATGTCAAGCTTAAGTTTTCCGTAGTGCGTGAAATTTTACACGGTAAAAAAATCGTTTTAATCGATGATTCCATTGTGCGGGGAACCACCTCCCGTACTATTATAAATGTTCTCCGCCAGGCCGGGGTAAAAGAGATACATTTCCGTATTTCCTGCCCGCCGATTATCAGCCCCTGTTATTTTGGAGTGGATTTTGCCGATCGGGAACAGCTGATAGCGTGTAAATACGAACAGGACCTTTCCCGCATGGCGGAGTTTCTTGGAGTCGACAGTCTGTCTTTTATTTCGCTTGAGGGTCTGCTTTCTGCCTGTCAGGGAGTGGAAAATAAATTCTGCCTTTCCTGTTTTACCGGAAAATATCTTGTCCCGGTTACCGATAAAGTGGATAAACAGGCTTTTGAATTAAATATACCGTAGCTGAAGAATAAACTTTATGATGACGATAATAATACTGTATGAGAACAAAAACCTTTCTGGTAATATCAATATTACTGCTGATCATACACTGTGTGACAGCGCAAAAAGCGGCAGAACCGAATTCTGAAACCGAAGCCCTGAAAAAGGAAAACCAGGCATTACAGCAGGATGCGGAAAACACTAAAAAAAAATACAAAGAACTGGAATCCAAGATTTTAAGCCTTACCCTGCTTAATTCCCAGCTGCAGGAAGAAAATAAAAAAAATCAGAATAAAATCGGCGCTCTGGAAGAAAAAATAAAAATTTTAGAAGCCATAAGAAGCATACAGGATGAATCGCTGCGCTATATGAAACAGCAGATGTTTAAAACCGCCATGCAGAAAGATATGAGCAGCGGACTAGACTCTCTTTTGGGGAAATAAACAGGAACAAGTCAGTCGGCAAGGAAGTGTTTTTTTCTTGGGTACGCGTCTA
>DNNS01000095.1 GCA_003497555.1 Spirochaetia bacterium | reverse complement strand
TGCTTTCCATTTGTTTTTATCAAAAGCGTGTGCCGGGCAGGCATCAATACATTTTCCGCAGTGATCGCAGACTGAGCCTGAAAATAACGGATCTGGCTCTAATATTAAATCTGTTAACACTGCCATAAAAGCTTGTCTTGGCCCATATTGAGGAGTAAGAAAAAATTTGCCGTCTCCCATGCTGCCTAATCCGGCAGCATACGCTATATAATACATATCTACTATCACATCAGGCTCTGTTTTATCAGGATTTACCGCTACTCCCTGTCTACGCAAATCAGAACTTTGCGTATGCAAGGGCACACATTCCCAGCCATTAGTCTCTAAAACGCGGCAAAAATTGTATGTTTCCTCGACCATTACGGAAAACGGATTACCATTTACATTCCAACTTGAACCTGTTTCCATTCCCCGCAGGCCGCCGCGTAAAACCTGATACGCGAGAACTATTATTGAGTTCAAATGAGGCATAATATGTAAAGGATTTGATTCTGCCGGAAGACTTTCGATTCGTTCACGAGAAGCAATACCTGCCAGGTCAGCGCCAGAGTTATAAGCTATTTTTTTTATTGATTTGTTTGTCATGGAAATAACTCCTGATAATTCATAATATGAATATGTTATTCATATTATAACTAATAAATCTGAGTTTGTCAAGTAAATAATTAAAATTTGTATTCCGTCCCCAGGGCAAATTCGTACTTGTCGATTTTAACGTTTTTAAGGCACTTCAACAAATTAAGCGACGTTAAAATCCTTGAATTTTGCTCAATTTGGGCACTTTTAAAAAGTGCGCGTTTACCCTGATTCCGTCCCCCAGGGTAAATACATACTTTTGTGTTTAAATGCTCATTTCATCAATGGTAAAAATTTTGACAATTAGTAAGTGCCTATTGCTAAAATTTTAATTTTTTTAAAACATAGCAGAAGCAAGTTATTATAAATATTGAAATTACCTCACTTAGAAAAACTTAGAATTTGCAAGAAATAAAAAAGCTGGTAAAAATTTCATCTTTGGTCTATAATAGAATTAACATGTTTTTAAAATCAGCAACTACTGCCGGTGTTTTTTTATTTCTGATCAGCTGCACACGACATGTCAATTTCAATAAAATAACCATAGACAACACTGTTCTCTACAGCGGATCGTGCTCACTTAAAGAATATAAACTTAAAGACTATTTTTTTTCAGGGAAATTCCGCATCTACTGCTATAACGGTATTTTCCCTTTTCGTCTGAAAAACATTCTTGACAAAACCCAGGATTATATGCTCTATGTTATTAACGATCACAATTCTGCTTTTTATATTCTGGAATATGAAAATGCCGGGGTTAGTTTTATCCTGCGGGAAGATTTTGCCGGAAATCCGGAAATAAATCAGTGCTTGACAGAAGTAACGGAATTTTTACAGAAAAACATACGTTTTAAAAAGCAGCATCAGAATTAATACTGCTTTTTATCAGCAAGGTATTCCGCAGCCAGTTCCAGCAATTTTTCTTCGGTATTGAATTCCTGATTATCAAGTACGCATTCCAGCAGATATTTTAGAGTATTTCCCAGCAAAGGAGACGGTGAAAGAGAAAATTTTGCCATCAGGATTTTTCCGTTGATCTGCAGATCTTTCAGGGAAAAAGCATTATCCTTTTCCAGGATCCTGCGGATCTTTTCCTTGAAACGGCTGATTGGCAGGCATTCTTCGCTTTTGGTACCGTTGCCGATTCGATCCGCCCGGCGTAATTCAAAAAGAGCTTCAATGTTTTCCAGTCCCACATTTCTGATAAAACGCCGCACAGCTCCGTCGGTCCATTCTTCCGTATAATAAAACATATGATAACGGATAAGATGCGAAATGTAATCAATGTCCTGATTGGAAAATTTCAGCCGCCGTAAAATTTTAGAGGCAATTTTTGCGCCTATGCATTCATGATTATAAAAAACCGATTCTTCACTGTCACTGTTATGTTTTTTCGTATTGGGCTTTCCGATATCATGCAGAAGTGCAGCCAGGCGCATACGGTAATCGGTAGATTCCACAGCATCCAGCGAATACAGATTATGATAATAAACGTCATACTTATGGAATTTATTTTGCATCACCCCCCATCCGCTGTCAAGTTCCGGTAAAATAATTTTTAAAATTCCGGTTTGACGCAGGTTTTCAAAACCGGTTGACGGTTTAACGCTCATCACGGTTTTTATCAGTTCATCGCGTATTCTTTCGTTTGATAAATTTTGTATCAGGCCGGCGTTTGAGAAAATGGCCGATGCGGTTTCGGTTTCAATAAAAAATCCCAACTGGGCGGAAAATCTGCAGGCGCGGATCATACGCAGGGCGTCTTCGCGGAAGCGATCATCCGCCTTTCCTATGGTGCGTATTACCCCGGCTTCAAGGTCAGCAAGTCCGCTGAACAGATCAATGATGTTTTGGTCTTTCAGATCATAAGCTAGTGCATTAATGGTAAAATCACGTCTGGACAGATCATCTTCAATTTTCTGGGAAAAACAGACTTCATCAGGATGCCTGGAATCGCTGTAGACTCCATCTGTTCGGTAGGTGGTTATTTCGTAGGAATTTTTATTTAACAGAACACTCACCGTACCATGCCTGATACCGGTTGGGACCGTGCGTTCAAACAACCGGTTTACCTGTTCGGGACGGGCATTGGTGGCAAAATCAAAATCGTATACTTCCCGGCCAAGCAGCAGATCGCGGACTGCTCCGCCGACCAGAAAAATTTCATACCTGTTTTTTAAAAAAATATCAGTAATTAATTGCATATCTTCCCGGCGGGAATGATTAAAAATTTTATTTTTAATTAACACAGCAGCTGGTTCCACAGGTCAATATGCTGATATGGAAAAAATCAGAGAAAAAATAAGATCAGCGTTTGGAGAACTGAAAAGAACGCCGGGCGCCCTTGTGTCCGTATTTTTTTCTTTCCACACAGCGTGGGTCACGGGTGAGATATCCGGCTTTTTTCAGCAGGGGTTTATAATCAGGATTAAATTCTTTCAGCGCCTTGGCAATGCCGTTACGTATGGCCCCGGCCTGGCCGGAAAGTCCGCCGCCGATTACATTGATTGTAATGTCGAATTTTCCCGTACCATTTACAAGGGTAAGCGGCTGATTGGCGATTAAGGTAAGCGCTTTTCTGCGGAAATATTCCTCTGGTTTGCGTCCGTTTATAAAAAATTTACCGCTGCCGGATGCAAGCATTACACGGGCAATGGCATTTTTACGTTTTCCGGTATATATTTTCTTGACTTGTTTAGGCATGATTGGTTCCTGTTAAATTTTAATTTCTTCGGGTTTCTGCGCACTGTGTAAATGCTGTTCTCCGCGGTAAATTTTAAGATGATCTAATTGTTTGTAACCGAGAGATGAATGTTTGAGCATACCTTTTACAGCATGCTTAATTATATAATCGCTTTTTCCGCTGGTTAGCAGTCGATCATAAGTTACACTTTTTATGCCGCCGGTGAAGCCTGTATGGCGGTACAGTTCTTTTTTATATTGTTTGGATCCTGTAAGTTTAATTTGGTCTGAATTAATAACTATAATAAAATCGCCACAATCCTGATTGGGAGTAAAAGTTGTTTTATGTTTTCCCTGTAAAAGTGCTGCAATTTTTGATGTGATTCTGCCCAGTACTTTATCTTTGGCGTTGATTACATACCATTTTTTTTGTATTTCACTGACTTTAGGCCTGATAGTTTTCATTGTTTTACCTTTTTATGGGTGTAAATACTACAATCGTTTGCTTTTTATGTCCAGACTTGAAAAATGAAATGACTTGAAAAATGAAAAGGAAGACAGTATTCTTAGAATAGTAAAAATGTCCGGACGAGTAAATATTTGATAGTTTGTCATTCAGCCTAAATTTTTGTAGCGAGACACCCGAAACCATGAAAATAATTAAACCACCCGCTTCGCTGGAGTACACGGAGGTCGCGGAGCCTGTCGCTCAGGCCGTATGGTTTGAGGCTAAGGTATTTCTC
>DNNS01000200.1 GCA_003497555.1 Spirochaetia bacterium | reverse complement strand
ACAAACACGAAACTAATATGCCGGATACTGTTTTTTTAAATCTGCTGAAAACCGATAAAAATCAGGCTTTCCGCCATCTAATGAAGGAATATCAAAACAGGGTACTGCATATAGCGTTTCCTTTTACCGGTAATAGTGCTGATGCCGAAGACATTACGCAGGAGGTTTTTATTAAAATATTCAATAACATAGAAAAATTTCGGGGTATGTCAAAACTTTCAACCTGGATATACCGCATTACTGTCAATACCTGCAAAAACTTCACCATGCGCACAAAAAAAACCGTGCCGCTTAATTGTAATATTCCTGCCGCTTTAAATATTTCCGAAGATAACGGCATCAGAGATGTGCTTCATGAAGCTATAAGCAGGCTGCCTTTTAATTTTAAGTCGGTAATTATTTTAAAAGACATAGAAGGTAAAACCAGAAATGAAATTTCTGAAATTTTAAAATGCCGGCCCGGAACTGTTGATTCACGACTTTTTCGAGCCAGAAATTTATTAAAGAAAAAATTAAAACTTGTTTTCAGGCCGGAGGAAATATATGCTATGCAGTAAAATTAAACTTTTGCTTAATAAATATATTGATTTCGAAATCACGGCTCCTGAAATACAAAACCTGTTGAAAGCGCATTTGGCCAGGTGCAGTTCCTGCCGTAAATATTATAAAAGCCTGCGCAGTTTAAAAAATATACTTGCCGCTTACGAGAACATCAGCGCCGGCGCCGATCTGGAAAAAAAAATACTTGATCAAACAATAAACAGGAAAAGTCAATTTTCCGGCCAACAGATGCTGTTTCCCCACTATCATTTTTTTTCCGGAGCGCTTGCTGCTGTGGCGCTTATTGCCCTGCTTTATTCCATCAGCCTGTTTAAAATCGAACAATCGCCGATAGATGAGTATTTACTGGGTAAGGCAATTACCGAAAATGCCGATTTATTCAATAATGACAAAAAAAATATTATAGCTTCGGCTTTTTATTAATTTAAATACAGGAGAAAGACATGAAACAATTAGAAATTTTTACAGCTGTATCGCTTTTGATCGTCAGCTTTATAGCGGGCGGCGTTATCGGCATAATCGCAGACCGCGTATATGTGAAAAATAATTTTCATAAATTTGCTGTCGGTCATTTTCGGGAGGAAAGAAGATCAAGTCGTCATTGGCCGCAAAATTCTGAAGGAAACAAAGATCTGCATATAAAGCGGGAACACCTGGTTAATGAAATATGCCGGGCTGTAAACGCTGAAAACGAGCAAAGATTGAAAATTCAAAATATTCTGGATGCCAATCTGAGCCGAATAGAAAAAATATTCAAAGAAGAAGAAACCGCCCGGAAAAATATTTTTGAAAAAATTTCTGAAATCCGTAAAACAGCAGACAGCGAAATTGCCGCAGTATTAAATATTGAACAGAAAGTCAAATTTGCCGAGTTTACCGCCCGTTTCGGGGAAAAAAACGCTCCCCCCATGCCTGATGAATTTGATCGGCCGCCGCATAACCCTTTAATGCATAAATTAATTGTTGAACTGGAACTTGCTCCGGAACAAATTAAAAATATCGAACAGGCGCTTTTCCCGGCAGAAGAAAGAACGAAGAATTCCCCGGACAGAGGAATGCCTCCGCATTTTGACCGCAAGCCTGATATCGAAAAAATTAAGCAATTTTTGAATCAAAATCAAATCGAGAAATTGGCAAAAATGAAGTTTGGCCCCGAAAGATAAAATTTAAGAAGGGCTACAACAAACTCCGGCCGGGCACTGCCATTCGACAGCCCCGCCAATTTAAAACCGCCGGATGCTTTTTGAGATAACGCAAAAACACAAGAGGATTTATGAAACATTGGAGCCTGGCGATAATAATATCTTTTCTGATTATGGCATGCTCCCGTAAAAATGAGCCGTTTCCGGGATCTATTCCCCGAAATGGACCGCCGGGAAAAAATGAACATGGTTTTAACGGACCTGGTGAGCGTAAGCCGTTTGGCGGGCGTGAAATAAAAGTCTGCCGCACCAATATCACGTTGCAGCTTGAAGAAAGCGGAAAAATCGCTCCGCAAACCAGCGCCGAAATCAAATCGCGCATTAGCGGCCGTGTTGTTTTTACTTCGGTAAAAGAAGGCGACCTGGTCAGGGCAGGTCAGACCCTGGCCAGGATTGAGCCTGATCTTTCCCAGGCAAAAATAATCACCTCGCTTATTAATTCTCTGAAAAAAACTGAAATGGAATACCATAATGCGCAAAAAGAATATGAACGGCAAAACGAACTTCAAGAAAGAGGATTTATTGCTGTAAATACCCTGGATACAGCGCGGGATAATTTGAGCAGAGCATCCATGGAATATAAATCCGCGCGGGAGGAATACGAGCTGTTCAGAAAAGAAACAGGCGCCGCAGCGGCAGTCAATTCTACAGATTTACTGACTGTTATCTCTCCTTTGAACGGAATCATATTAAGTAAAGATGTAGAAAACGGAGAACTGGTAAGCGGCGAATCATCAGCGCGTGAAGGTACGGTTTTATTTACTGCGGCCGATATTTCAACTCTCATTATTAAAATTAATATCAATGAGATAGACAAGTATAAAGTAAGGAAAGGAGATCAGGTGGAAATTTCCATTCCGGCCAATCCGTATACTGTTTATACAGGTACCATAATTAATATCGCGCCGCAGGGAGAGATAAAAAACAATGCAGTAATTTTTCCCGCTGAAATTTCCATCAATCGCCATGATGAGCGGCTGTCGCCGGGTATGAGCGCAACTGTTAAAATAAACATCAATGCCCGAAAAAATGTCTTGTCTGTTCCGGTTACTGCTTTGTTTGTAGATAAAAGCGGCGAATATGTTTATACAGCCGGGGAAAGGGGGCGCCTGCAGAAAGTGTACGTTAAAAGAGGGTTGAACGATGAAAAAAATGTGGAAATTAT
>DNNS01000161.1 GCA_003497555.1 Spirochaetia bacterium | reverse complement strand
CCTGGCGTGAAGCGCTGCTCAGGTTTTTTTCCGCTTCCGTGAAAAGCCTGGTATATTCCGTACGCAGCGAGGCTTCTGCGCCTGCGGCATTTTCTTTCAGCGCCTCGATAATGTTCTTTTTATGATCTTCGTACTGTGCAATGGATTTTTCAAAACCGGCGAATTGTTCGTCAAAAATTTCGGAGCGGGTCTTTATAAAATCGCTGATTTCTTCAGAGTAGCCGGCGCTGGCGCGGCGATGGCTGTTCAGGATATCTTCCAGGCTCTGGAAAAATTCGGAAAGTTTTATCTGGGTCTCATTGTTCATACGGCCGAGAGCGGCATCAAAATCCCCGAGGCGGCGAGAAATTTCCGTATCGAATTTTTCCGCCAAACGCGTCCCCAGTTCAGAAAGCATGTTGCGGGAACGGAGCGTAATTTCAGCGTTTTGTTCCTCCATCCTGCCTGCCTGCGCCTCAAGCTGTTCTCTCAGTTTTTTAAATTCGTCTGCCGCTGAATTTTCAATCTGCTGCAGGGCGCGCCCGGCGGCTTCAAGACGTTCGTTATGCTGTTCCTGGCTGCGGGCAGTCTGTTCCACACTAATGAGCAGATTATTGATTATTTCATTTTTTTCTTTAGCCGACTCCATAAAGAGGGCCACTTCAGCCTCCAGTTTATCGCTGTAAATATTTTTTATCTCTTCATGCAGGATATGCTGGGAACCGATTTTATTTTTCAGATCGCTCTTGACAGTTTCATAAAGGCTGCCTATTTCATTCTGCCGGTTTTTAAGTTCATTTAAAAAATTTTCAGCCCGTGAGGAAAGGGTTTTCTGCAGTTCGGAGGTAAATTTATCGATTTTTTTGTCAAAACGGTCATGCATGGTCTGTTCGTTTTTAGCAAGGATCTCCTCGCTCTTATTGCTCATCGCTTCCATGCGTTTTTTAAAATCAGCGGAGATTTTGGCAAAGGCCGCTTCGGTTTTTTCTTCTTTTTCACGATACAGGCTGGTAATGGTCTTTCCGGTATTTTCAACCTCGCTGTATAACTGAGAAATACGCCTGGCAATATCGGATTCGGCCTCGCGTATCTGTTTTTGCTTAATATTTTTAATTTCGCTCACGGCAGTGTCAATAACCGTGATTTTCATTTCCAGCGTTTTTTCCAGTTTTTCGGTACGGGCCTGTTTTTGTTCCGCAACCCGCCTGCATTCCTTCTCAACCTTGAGAACTTCACGGCCGGCTTTACTGACCGAAGCTTCGAGATTTTTCAGCGCGGCTTTCATTTTACTTTCAATTTCCCTGGTAACCCGGATTTCTATTTTTCCCGACAGGGCTTCGATGATGGAGTCGGAACGTCTGGAAACCGCTTCAATGCTTCCGGCAAAATCGCTTTTCATTTTCTGAAATTTTTCCAGGGCTTCGCCGGTCTGCTGCGCCGCTATTTTTCCTGTTTCTTCCGCAGCCCGCGAAGAAATGACGCTGATTTCTTTTCTGGCATCCTCTATACCGTTTCTGATTTTTTCGCTTTGCAGATTAAGCTCTGTCAGGTTTCCGGTAATGATCTCCATGGCCCGGGCGCGTTCGGAAATCAGCGAGGAAAGAGACAGAAGTTCTTCTTCCACGCGTTTACCGTATTCGGTTTGAAGTATATTATCAAGATTGGAATTCTGGCGTATTTTTTCCCTGAAAGATTCGAGAATTTCCTCAAGTTCCCGGGCAGCCAGATCGGCGTTTTCTCCGGCGGCAGCAAGCAGTTTATCGGCCGCAGCGTTAACAGCCCGGGCTTTTTCTTCGGTAATTTTTTTCAGCGCTGCCTGCGCGTCTGCGGCAGCCTGATCAAGATTGTTTTTAATTTCTCCTTCAAATCCGGTAACTTTTTTTGCCAGTTCCGCTATCCGGGTGTTCAGGCTTTTTTCAGCCTGGCTGATATTCTGTGCGGAAAGACGGTTTAATTCCGACATCTGTTTTTCAAAAGCTGATAACCGGTCGGCAACGGCTTTATCAATCTTTTCAAGCCGTTGTTCCTTGCTGTCCTCTATTTTTTTTATATCCGCAGACAGAACCGATATTTCCCTTGTTTTAACGCCGATAAGATCTTCCATACGCCTGATTTCTTTTTCAGTTTCTTTTCTGAAATTTGCGGTTAAAGGAGCAACGTATTTTTCCTCAAAGCGGGTAAAGAGCGTGCCGATGTCGCGATCCACCGCCTGCAGCTGTTCATCGGAACGATCAGCCAGTATTTTTTTATAATGCTCCCGGGCCTGTTCCATCTGTTTTTCTGCGCCGGAAAAATTTTCCAGAGATTTGGTCAGGTTGAGGTTGATTTGTTCAATGGAAGAAACTATCGCGCCTGCGTCATTTTTTTTGCCTTCTATAAAAGAAGTAAAAGCTTCAAGATTTTGTCTGCCGGCCGCGGAAAGATTATCCGACAGGTTCTGCGCCAGCTGATCAAACTCTTTTTTAAGCTGTGCGCTGTGCTCTCCGGCATCCGCAAGCGCATTTTGAACGCGGGAATCAAGTTCAGAGGCAAAGGAAGAGTATCTGACATCGGATTCGCGTTTGCGCTGTTCAATGTACTCGTCGATATTTTTAAACCTTTTTTCTTTCTGAATATCAAGTTCTTTCATTCCTGCGGTATTCTTTTCAAGATCATTTTTTACCCGCTCCATCATCTTTTTTATTTCCGCTAATGATTCCCCGGTTTTTTCATTAATAACCGATTCAATCCGGCCGTCAATTTTATCTTTAATGTTTTTTACTGCAAAATCGCGGGTGCGGGAAAGCTCCGTCAGCGATTTTTCCAGCAATTTTTGCTCCTGACGGGTACGTTCGATAAAGCCCTGTGCCTCGCCTGTAAAAAAAGTCCTGATTTCTTCCAGCTGTTTTCGGCTTTCAATTTCAATTTCTTCTTCCCGGTTCATGAGCGCATTATATTTTTCACTAATCATTCGTCCCAGTCCGCTGATTTTTTCATTAAAACCGTTTCCAGCTGCTGTCAATTCAGATTCCTGGCGGTTTTTAAACAGCTGAATTTCTTCCTGCATTTTTTTTATTTCCGCCTGCAGTAAATTCTGCTGTTGGTTGAAATTTTCCTGCAGCCTGGAGCTGAATTGTTCCTGCAGGCCGGTTTTTAAAATTATTTTGGCGGTCTCGCTGTCAAGCCTGCTGTTTATTAATTCGGGAAGCTCGGCAGAGATTTTATCGGTCAGTATATGCGCTTTTTGTATATAATTCTGCGCATCTTTTTCAGAACTCCTGATGTTTTCAATAAAAGATTGATAATCCGAATTGCTTTTTTCCCGCAGAAGACCAATTGCTGCGGTAAATTCATTATATTTATGGTTAAATGATTCAGGTAAAGAGATTATATTTTTTAGTTCGGATTCGGCTGTTTTCTGCATATTAATTATATTTTTTTCAAAGTTAATAAATTTGATCCTCAGTTCTTCCAGTTCCTGTCCTGATTTATTTATCAGATTATTTTTAGAATCAGCGATTTCGTCTTTGGCTGATCGTTTACTTTCAGCAAGCATGGAGCGCAGGGATTCAAGGCTTTTGTTTATTTCATTCTGCAGGGTTTGCTCAATCTCGGATTTTTTGGAATTGTGAAATTCCGCTGCAAGGGTATAGAGTTCACGCGCCTTTTGCACTCCGGCCGACTGTTCCGCAAGATATGTCTGCAGGTGTTTTTCAAAATCACTGATTTTTTCCTGCTGGCGTTTGTCAAGATTTTCAATCTGTGCTGCCAGGCCTGAGCGCAGTTTGTCGAGTTTATTGAATTTTTCTTCAAAACCTGTTGTTTTTTGTTCAAATAGAACAGCTAACTGTTTTAATTTTTCATTTTTTTCAAGTTCAG
>DNNS01000730.1 GCA_003497555.1 Spirochaetia bacterium | reverse complement strand
AAATATCCCCGGTCCCGCAGTTTTTCAATAAAAGTTGATTCGCCTTCAGGAAAATCAGGCCCGTTTGTAAAAACACCGTGTTCGGACGGATACCGCCCGGTAGCAATTGAGATACGGCTCGGCATACATACGGCACTCTGGGAAAAACAACGGGTAAACATGGTGCCGCGGGCGGTTAGCCGATCGAGATTAGGTGTTTTGACTTTTGAACCAGCTGCGCCCAAACAGTCGGCACGCATTTGATCCCAGGTGATTAATAAAATATTGGGCTGTACTGTCATGATTAACATCCGCAGGTAACTGATGTCAAATTATTATTTCTCAGTACCGTTTTAGCTATTAGTATGTTTTTTCAGCGGACAGGAGATTTCCGCCGGTTGTCAGGATTTTTTCTTACGCATGCGTGTTCTTCATATTAATAATTTCCGAATTCAAGGGCTGCTTCCAGCATGGCAACAATATTCTGCGGAGGTACATCATCGGGCATGGTATGACAGGCAGCCAGAATATATCCGCCTCCCGGAGCCAGGGCAGTTATGCAGTTTTTAACAAATTGTTTTACCTCGCTGACCGTTCCATAAGGCAGGATATGCTGTAAATCCACTCCTCCGTGAAATGATAGTGCGCTGCCGAATTCTGATTTCAGCTTCACCGGATCCATTTCAGCTGCTGAAGTCTGAAGGGGATTGATTCCGTCTATTCCAGCTTCCTGCAGACAAGGCAGCAAACGGTAACTTGAACCGCAGGAGTGCAGTATTATTTTTGCCCTGGTCAGTTTTTTAATGATGTCAACGATTTTTTTAAAATAGGGGAAGATTTTTTCCCTGTACATAAGCGGCGATAAAAATAGTCCTTTCTGCGTTGCAATATCGTCTCCCAGCTGAACTATCTGGATATAATCCCCGATTATTCCGAAATATTTTTGCGCAAATCCCGTTGCCGATTCCAGCCATTTATCCAGAAAAGATACGACAAATTCTTCATCGGTTGCAAGCCGCACCAGCCAATCGTCATATCCGCATAGTAAACACCCGCATTCAAAAGGTCCCAAAAATATTTCATTGGCGGCAATGGCGAAATCCGTGGTTTCATAAAGACGTAAAACATGTTCCTTGAGGCCGCTGGTTCTGCCGGCAGCATCAGGATCCGGCCATGGATATTTTTTTACATCATCAGGGGAAGCATCTTTCAGAGGCGAATAACTTAGTTCCTCCCAGCTGAATCCCCATTCGTTAAGCGGTTTACCGGAAGGCGTATATTTCTGCCGGAAGTCCTGAGGTTCAGACAATTTTATCTGCTGAATATCACAACCGAATTTTTTCTGAATGCGGATGTCAAAATACGGAAAATCAGGATTAATACTGTGGTCCAGTCCCAAAAAATTCTGCAGATTTTTCAGCACCGCCGGTTTGGCCGATGTTAGCCCGGTACCGCCGAAATCTATAGGCAGACGATCCGGTTCCTGATGATTAAGGGCCATGATAACTCTTTCTCTCGAAGTCATGCCTTAATTATAATATATAAACAGCGGATTATTCTTGTGATTATTTTACCTATTTCTATAATACAGCTGCGCCCGTCTTCAGACAGAATTTATTTTTATTCCCGGCCTGATATTCTTTTTACAAGCGAGTCATTGAATGCTTTTATGGAATAATTTTCAGCAGTAGCAAAGGCATTTTTCCTGATTCGGTCCGCCCTGGCCGGTGAGTTCTTTATCAATCGGCTTATCTTAACCAGGTTTTGCGCAATATCACGGCNNCCGCCAGGCCAAACGGTTCGTCCGCCGGCAGAGCAACGGAGAATAATGACAGTCTGTATAGCAGATCAAGATCAGTCTCGGGAATAAAGCCGGTAAAAATCACCTTGCGGGTTCCGCATTCCCGGGCGCAGTTTTCAAGCCTTGTCTGGTCCGGGCCGCTTCCGACTATAACCAGCGCGGGAAGCCGGTTTTGCTCCAGGGATAAAGCTCTGATCAGGTAATCAAATTTTTTTTCACGCACCAGCCTGCCGGCTGATATGATAAAGCCGTTTTTTTTCAGACCGTAACGTGCAAGCGTTTCTTCTCGTACAGACTTGCCGGTTTCAGCCTGGCTGAAAAAATAATCTGGAATTCCAGGGTAAAGAACGCTGCTTTTTATTCCGTATATTTCATCGGCAAAATCGGCTGTGCGTCTGCTGTTAGCCCATACCCCGGTGCAGCGTTTAACAGCGTTTCTTTCCATCATCACTCCGGCTTTTTTCAGCAGCAGATCCGCGCGCAGCGGATTAATCCGGAAATTTGAAAAACGCTTTTTAGCGGCATCAGCGGATTTATCGAAAAAATGAGCAGGCGGTTCGTGACAATACCAGTAAAGGCGGGTGGAGTTATTGCGGAAAATGCGCAGGGCCAGGGAAGAAAGCAGCATGGACGGGAAATTATGGGTTATAACCGCATCAACTCCGGAAAAAACTCCGGCCAGACTGTAAAAAGTTTTGGGCCAGGAAAAAATATGCTCGTTCAGTGCAATTTCCCGGCCGGCTGTACAGACAGCCGGTGACGGAAGGTTTTCGGAAACCAGCGTTATGGAAATTTCAGGAAAACGTCTTTGCAGATCATCAAGCGACCATAAAATCAGATTTTCGGCACCGCCGCGGATTTTAAAGCTTTTGTGAACAACTACAAGTTTCACCGCTTTTTTCTATTTTCTGGCAGCCAGGGCCTTGATCTCGGTTTTAATGTAGTTTTCCAGAAAAAGCAGCCGGTCGAATTCTTCCAGTAAAAGCGCAACCGAAGATGACGGCGCCTGTTCCAGATATTTTTTAAAATTATTTTCCTCAAACAGCATGGTATGCAGGACTTTAAACTGGCGCCGCCGGTTAGTTAAATCGTTTTTCCGCTCTATTTCGCGATGCGTAAAAAAAAGCATGTTCAGCATGCAGGAATAGAATTTTACATGATCCGGGATATGCTCGTTTTTCATTTTACCGCTGAAAAAATGCTTGGTAAACCAGATAAAATGTTCAATATAGGTTTCGGGCTGACTTAATAGTTCTTCGGTGATCTCCCTGATTACTGAAGTATTATCGGTTTCCTCAAGATGTTCAAGAATAAAAAGCTGGCCTTTCAGCGGAAAGGCAAAAAAGAATTTTTTCAGATAATTGGGCCAGGCTGAAGGATATTTTTTTATCACTATATTTATCAGTACCTGGCGGAGCTGGGACAGATCCAAATCGCTGTATATATCAAAAAGTCTGGTCCGGCAGGAATCAAGCAGATCTTCCGGGCGACATGGAAGATCAATATTAATCCGGTAAAAATTTTTATAAAGCAGCAGGAATACCAGGGCTTTTAGTTTTTCAGCGGAATTTTCACCGTTTTTAACGGCTTCGGCAAAAGAGGCCAGCATCCGCCGGATACTTTCGGAATTTTTATCTGCGGCGTTTTCATAAAAGGCTTCAAAAATACGGAACTTGGATTTTAAATCAACTTCATTATTAAAACGCTCCAGCATTTCATCTTCGGATTCGCAGCCGGCGCGTATAAAAAAATAATTATTGCGGGTTCCGAATTCCGGGCTGCCCTGAACAGCCTGTTTCATGCGTTTCCATTGTTCGGGCCATTCCTTTTCAGAGAAAATATCCGGAACCAGCAGAGCCTTTATGTCTTTTAACATCAACTCCCGGCCGGCAGTTTCCAGAATAATGCGGAAAAATTGATCCGGAGAATTTTTAATTATTTCATTAAGCTGTCTGCGTCTGAAAGCAGCCAGTATATGAAGATTATTTTCACTGCAGATTACCAGTGAGTTAAGAGCCATGCGCAGGGTCATGCTGTGGTTTTTTTTTCCGGTAAAATCAATGCCCAGTTTGGTCAGCGACGGATCCTGCCCCGGGCCGCTTCCCTGAATATCCTTAATCATACCGTATCCGAAGTTTTTATGATGAATATATGTTCCGACATCGTAGCGTATATGTTTTTCAAAAATTGAAATCTGACCTGTGATTGCTCCCCAAACCTGGGATAATCCGGAAAGTTTGATATAGTTTTCGAGCTGGGAATGATTTTTATACTGTTCGCGCACCAGTTCCAGAAGTTTATCGCGCAGTACCTTGTCTTTGGGATTCAGAGTAATTAATTTTATCAGATAGCTATATGCCGTTTCAAAACGACGGGCATCGAAATGCTGACGGAAAAGCTCAAGATAGAGCTTGTGATGGGATTCGGCCGGCAGGAGTTCCAGAAGCGCCGATTCGTGGCTTTTAAAGAAAAAATTATCTTCGGGCGCAATTCCGGAAAGCTTAATCCAGAGGGACAAGCAGAATTCCGGCTCGCGCTGACTCAGGGCGCGGCTGAAAGCCAGTTTATAATAGGTGCGCGCTTCTTCTATTTTTTCGTTTTTTTCCATCAGTTTGGCGATTTTTTCCGGTATGGCGGGGTCAGCTGTATCATATCTGGCCAGACGCTCCCAGATGGCAGCCAAATCTTCTTCACTGCCTGTTTCCTGATAATAATATGCTAAAAACTGCAGGGCCATGCGCGACTCGGTAAAAGACAGAATTTTTTTTGCCGTATATTCCAGTACAGCCCATCTTTTAATATTTTTAAAAACCGAGAAAAATTTCTCAAAAATTTCATGCTCCTTGTTTTCACTCTCTAAAAACAGCATTCCCTCGATATACATGGCTATTACATTCTGGGGATTTTTTTCCAGGTATTCATGTAAAATCTCATAGGCTTCCCTGATCTTATTTTCTTCAAGTATCTGGTGTATTATTTCTTCTTTGTTCTGAAAATCTTTTATGGTGTAGCTTAACAGCGGCGTACGCAGCATGTTTTCATCCCTGAGAATACCTTTAAGTTTTTCTGTTATAATCATTGCTGCCTCCGGGCCAGTTCATAGATCTGGCCGTTGATATTTTTTATTTTTCGCTGTACATTGGCTATTTTCAAATCAGCATCACCCGCGTTTTCTGCCTGATAATGCCCTATTAAATACAAATATTGATAAAGTAAAATCGGTTCGATTATCGCACGGTTTTTGCGATCAAGGTTGTATTCTATTTCGTTTTTATATATTCTCTGCAGCAGCTCGTCATATTCCCTGCGTTCCAGACGCCTTTTAACTGAAAATATATCATAAAGTTCGGCGAACACCGGCAGCCAGAGATTTATTTCTTTACGGATGAAACCTTCATCTTCGATTTTTTTTCTGAGATCGGTAATTATTTCGGCGTTAAGGCTTTCCACCGGAACCTGCGCGGGATTGATAAAAAAAGCTTCACGGAAAAAAGCCCTGGCCTTTTTATGGTTTTTCAAATGATAGTGGGCCTCTCCCAGCAAGGCATAAATTTGCGCATCTTTTTTTTTAAATTTGCGGGCATAAAGAAGGGTATCAAGCGCCCTGGCATATTCGCCATTTGCCAGAAAAGCGCCGGCAATTCGCAACAGCAAAGCCGGATCAGCAACTTCACGTTTTTGAAAATCAAGAATATAGTTGTCTATAACACTGCGGAAAACAAATTTTTTTACGGCAGCAATGGTTTTTTTTGCCTCGATACCCTTGGCTGAAACAAATTTTTCAAAGTTTTCCCATTCGGAAAGCAGAGTATCTCCCTTGGAGAGTCCGCCCGGGCTGCTGTCAATTTTTTTTCTGCGGTTAATCCAGAATTTTACAGCTTTTAGTGAGCTGTATATTTCGGCAGCGTCAATATTCATGTTTATTATTTCTTCTAACATCTTTTCAGCAGTTTCAAACCGGCCTTCTTCTATTACTGCATAAATTTTTTTTAGCTGAACATAAACAGGGTTATCATCAAAAGTTAATTGACCGAATTTTTCCATAAAAATGCTGATTAATTAAATTATTGGGTGAAAGCCGTACCCTTAAAGGGTAAAAAGGATGATATATTCACTGTTTTTTTCTTATGCTAACTGCTGTAAATATATAATGCTATTTAAAACGTGTCAAGGGCCGGTAAACTTACAATGTCCCAGTTTTTT
>DNNS01000270.1 GCA_003497555.1 Spirochaetia bacterium | reverse complement strand
ATTATTTCAAACATACTACAATTGCTGTAATGAACACTAATTTTTTTTATATTGCTGTCGGCCTGCTGTTTACGGTTTTTGCGACCTTGCTGTTTTTTACCCGAAAAAATCATGTATTAAACGGAGTTTTTTATTACCCGTTATGCGCCCTGTTGTTTTATTTTATCTCGGTAACGGTTAAAAACAAGTTCATTGAGCCGCGGCTTTTTTTTATGATACTGAATTTTACAGCCTTAGCCGGATTATATTTTTTAATTCCGCGCCGTAATCTCGCTCCGGGCGTCGAATCAAAACAGATGCGTACTGCCGATAAAATTATCACCGCTTCGCTGATTTTTTTTCAGCGCAGCCGGGGAAAGGATTTTGAGCATTATATTGAACATTCCGATCTCAGCGCTGCGGAAAAAAAAACCGCAGGCGACCATTTACGGCGCATAGGAAAATAAAGATCCGGCAAACAGCTACACATAGCCTTTCTGTATGGCGAATTTAATCATTTCGNNTCTCCATAATATTTTTTCTGTGTGCTTCCACCGTACGTACACTTAAAGTCAATATCCCGGAAATTTCTTTATTGGTTTTTCCGGCAGCCAGATATTTCAGCACTTCCAGTTCACGGGGTGTAAGATTTTTTTCTTCTTCGTACTGTTCGGAAAGTTTCTGGATAATATTGCTTTCAAAAGAAGGGGCAATAAATTTTTTGGGGGAATGGAGAATGTCTGTAATTACTGCAGTCAGTTCTTCAGCTGCATTGTCTTTAAGCACGTAGGCATCGGCGCCGGCCTGATACATGCGGTAAAGAATTTCTTCATTGTCGTGCATGGTCAGACAGACAATTTTAAGATGCGGTTTTTGTTTTTTTAAAAAGCCTGCGATTTCCGGCCCGCTCAAGTCAGGCATACTGACATCAAGTATCAGTACATTAACGTCCAGACGGCTTACCTGATCTATGGTGTCCTGTCCGCTGCTGGCTTCACCTACCACCCGATACGCTTTTTCGCGTTCCAGCAGGGCTATAAGACCCTGCCTTAAAATTTGATGATCATCGGCAATAAAAAGTCCAATTTTTTTTGTCATCAGTCTTTCAGTTTTTNNTTTTTTTTGTTTTTTCAGGTTTTTATAGGTAGCAAACAAAAAATTGTCGGTCATTCCGGCAATATAGTCGGCTATCTTTCTTTCAACTTCGTCGTTATTATAAAGACGTTTGTCAAACATGCCATCAAGTTCATCGGGATGTGATAAATAATAACGGTATACTGAGCTGATAATGCGCTCTGCAATCAGATGATCGTTTCTCAGCTTTTTATGATTGTAAACATTAATCAGTAAAAACCTGCGGATGGTTTCCATACATTCATGAATTTCTGCGTTAATTTTAATGATCGGCTGGTTAAGCGAGGCATTAATAACCGCTGCTACCATATTGTGAATACGGCGCGAACAGGTTTTCCCGAGAATCTCGATTTCGGGGCCGGGTAAATCTTCTTCATGTAGAATTCCAAACCGCAGGGCGTCGTCAATGTCATGATTGATATAGGCAATGGTATCGCAAATTCTTACCACCTGGCCTTCGAGAGTAACCGGCAGAAGATTTTTGTTTTCAGGAACAAGTCCCTGTCCGCGTTTGGCGTGTTTAAGTATGCCGTCTCTGATTTCAAAAGACAGGTTAAGACCAATACCTTTTTCCAGATGATCAATAATACGCAGCGATTGTTCGTTGTGATTGAAGCCTCCGAAATAAAGGCTGTTTAAAACTCCTTCCCCAGCGTGCCCGAAAGGCGTATGCCCGAGATCGTGTCCCAGTGCAATTCCCTCGGTTAAATCAACATTAAGCTTGAGTACCTTGGCAATGGTTTTTGCTATTTGATTTACTTCCAGTGTGTGCGTCAGCCTGGTACGATAATGATCATTTTTGGGAATCAGAAAAACCTGGGTTTTATGCAGAAGCCGGCGGAATGATTCCGAGTGAACGATCCGGTCGCGATCGCGCATATAGATTGTGCGCATGGGGCAGGGTTCGCGCCTGTAGAGTGTGCCGCGCGACTGGCTTGCAAGCTGGGCAAATGCCGAGAGCAGAAGCTTCTCATCCTTTTCAAGCTGTTCTCTGATAAGGAGTTTTTCCATAAATGCCCGGCTATGGTGAGATTATAGACTGCCTTTGATATAAATTCAATGACCTTAAAATCTTCACAAATTCTCACTTTTAAAAAATAAAAGCGGGAATTGTGAGATAATTACTATTATATTAAAGCAGAAAACCGCTATAAATTCTCCCATAATGCTTGATAAGTGCAGCCCCTTCTTTTCACTTCTTCTTTGATGGCATTGACAACAGCATCAAAACGGAAATTACAGCTCTTTTGCATTCGTCTTCTTTATTCGCTTTTCTTTCCTGGTTTCGTTTTTGTTTTTTTTGATTTCGTTTTTCAGAGTCAGTTAAAGGCTTATGGAACTCAGTCCTGTAATTTTTAAGTACCGAAGCGATAGAATAATCAAAAATTTGTATTATCATATTCTATTTCTCATTCTTAAATTACTTTAACTT
>DNNS01000417.1 GCA_003497555.1 Spirochaetia bacterium | reverse complement strand
CTAGCAGGGCAGCAGTGCCCCGGGTGGCATAAATTTTATAACCAAGTCCGTATAATTTTTGCGCTACAGGCAGAACCAGTTTTTTATCATACTCGTTAACACTGATAAAAATATTACCCTCAGCCGGAATTTTCTGGCCCGCAGCCAGCTGTGATTTAATAAAAGCCTTGCCGAAATCAAAATCTATGCCCATGACTTCGCCGGTAGAACGCATTTCAGGCCCCAATACCACATCAGCGCCGGCGAATTTATTAAAGGGGATTACCGCTTCTTTAATGCTGAAATACCGCGGCATGGAAAGTTCGCGCACTTTCATCTCGGCAAGGGTAAGACCGCACATGATCTTAGCTGCAATTTTAGCCCAGGGCACTCCGGTAGCCTTGCTTACAAAAGGCACGGTACGCGAAGCGCGCGGATTAACCTCAAGAATATACAGTAGCGAATCTGCAGCTGCAAACTGAATGTTGATCAGGCCTTTTACTTCAAGCAGCAGGGCAATGCGCCTGGTCCAGTCTTTTATTTCATTAATTAGCTGTTCAGATAATGAGAAGGGAGGAAGCGAGCAGGCGCTGTCTCCGGAATGTATCCCGGCTTCTTCAATGTGTTCCATAATACCGGCAATTACGCATTCCTGCCCGTCACACACAGCATCAACATCAATCTCTATTGCGGCTTTTAGATAGGCGTCAATCAGCACCGGGTTATCGGGGTTAAGTTCAATGGCTTCGTGAATATATTTTTTTAAATNNTGTAAATTATCTGCATGGCTCTTCCGCCTAACACATAAGACGGGCGTACCATAACCGGGTATCCGATTTTTTCAGCCAGTTTCAGGGCTCCCTTTTCCGTAACAGCAGAACCGCTCTCCGGCTGGCGGAATTTATGACGGTTGACGAATTTCCGGAATTTTTCCCGGTCTTCTACAATATCGATACTGCGCGGCGAAGTTCCGAGGATTTTTACTCCGGCGCGGTACAGAGGCAGGGCGATATTAAGCGGAGTCTGCCCGCCAAGCTGTACAATTACCCCGAGCGGATTTTCTTTTTCAACAATGTTCATGACATCTTCAAAGGTAAGAGGCTCAAAAAACAGTTTGGTGGAAGTGTCGTAATCGGTGGAAACAGTCTCGGGATTGCTGTTGATCATGATGCTGTCATAACCGATCTCCTGCAGCGCCATGGAAGCGTGGACACAGCAATAATCGAATTCAATTCCCTGGCCGATACGGTTGGGCCCGCCTCCCAGAATCACCACTTTTTTGGAATTCCGGCAGCGTATTTCATCTTCTGTTTCATAGGTTGAATAAAAATACGGAGTAAAGGATTCAAACTCGGCTGCGCAGGTATCAACCAGCTTGTATACCGGAATAATATTTTTTTTTATCCGCAGATTTCTGATCTGCATTTCGGATTTGTTAAAAATATCGGCTAAGGTACGGTCGGAAAAACCCATGGCCTTGGCCAGGGATAAAGCATCTTTACCCGGTCCGAAAAATTTATTGCATTTTTTCAGTTTTTTTTCACATTCATGGATTTCGCGCATATTGGCGAGAAACCAGGGATCAATGCCGGTTAGTTTATTTATTTCGCTGTCGGAAATATTATTCTGCATGGCTTTTTTAATGTAAAAAACACGCTCGGCATTGGGTGCGGAAAGCTTGGCTTTGATTTCATCTATACTTAAATTTAAATTTTCTATTTTTTTATGAAAAAGACCGCTTGCTCCGATTTCAAGACCGCGCAGACCTTTCTGCAGGGCTTCTTTAAAGGTGCGTCCTATGGCCATGGTCTCACCCACGGAATGCATGGCGGTAGTAAGCGTGGTATCCGCTCCCTGAAATTTTTCAAAGGCAAAGCGGGGAATTTTTATTACGCAGTAATCAATAGCCGGTTCAAAAGATGCCGGAGTCTCGCGCGTAATATCGTTGGGTATTTCATCCAGGGTATAACCCACAGCCAATTTGGCTGCAATTTTGGCAATAGGAAACCCTGTAGCCTTGGAGGCCAGAGCCGAGCTGCGGGAAACACGGGGATTCATTTCAATTACATTAAGCTCGCCGTTTTCGGGATTTACGGCAAACTGTACATTGGAGCCGCCGGTTTCCACTCCAATCTCGCGGATTATTTTAATGGCTGCGTCGCGCATTTCCTGATACTGGCGGTCGGTCAGGGTCTGAGCCGGAGCTACCGTAATGGAATCACCGGTGTGTACGCCCATGGGGTCAACATTCTCAATGGAGCAGATTATTACTACATTGTCGCGGAAATCACGCATTACCTCGAGTTCAAATTCTTTCCAGCCGATTACGGATTTTTCAACCAGTACCTTGCCGACAAAACTTTCATGTATACCCTGCTGCACCTTGGTTTTAAATTCATCAAAATTATAAATAACGCTGCCGCCGGAACCGCCCAGGGTATAATACGGACGCACCACCAGGGGAAAACGCTGCTTTTCCAGAAAGGCCATGGCTTCATCCAGGGTACTGACATAAGAGGCGTCCGGCATTTTCAGGCCGATTTTAGTCATGGCTTTGGCAAAAAGTTCGCGGTCTTCAGCCTTGTTCAGGGATTCGTAATTAACTCCCAGGACTTTTACATTGTATTTTTCAAATAAATTTTTATTCATGGCTTCGTAGGCTAAATTAAGAGCAGTCTGTCCGCCCAGCGTGGGAAGCACGGCATCGGGTTTTTCTTTCTGCAGAATTTTTTCCAGAACATCGACATTAATCGGTTCTATGTAGGTGGCGTCGGCGAATTCCGGGTCAGTCATGATAGTAGCGGGATTACTGTTAAGAAGTATAATGCGGAATCCGTCAGCGCGCAGAACTTTACAGGCCTGAGTACCCGAGTAGTCAAATTCACAGGCCTGACCGATGACAATAGGTCCGGAGCCGATGATTAAAATACTGTTAATGTCATTACGCCTGGGCATGGTGATGTTTCCTTACAATGTTTAAAAAGTCCCGGATCAGATAACCGGAGTCATTCGGTCCGGGTGCAGCTTCGGGATGATACTGCACCGAAGCAACCGGCAGTTCGCGGTGGCGCAGGCCCTCGCAGGTCTGATCATTGAGATTGATATGAGTGATTTCGATTTTGGAAGAATCCAGACTTTCCGGATCAACACAAAATCCGTGATTCTGCGAGGTGATATCGATTCTGCCTGTCAGCAGATTTTTAACCGGATGATTTGCTCCGCGATGCCCGAATTTCAGTTTGAAGGTTTTTCCTCCCAGCGCCAGACCGATGAGCTGATGCCCCAGGCATATTCCGTAAACCGGGATTTTCCCGAAAAACCGGCGTACCGGTTCATAGATATAATTCAGGGGTTCCGGATCACCCGGGCCGTTTGATAAAAGCAGACCGTGAATATTGTCGTTACTGATTTCTTCAATGGCAAAACGCGGCGGATAGCAGATAACTTTTATGCCGTCTTGGGCCAGAAGGCGTAA
>DNNS01000155.1 GCA_003497555.1 Spirochaetia bacterium | reverse complement strand
TATATAACCGATTTACCCAAAGCTATGGGAACAGGAAAAACCTCCGCGACCAATTAATAACGTGCAAATCGGCATAAACGGAAGGGTACTGCTTTTTCCCCATACCGGTGTTGCCAAACGGCTGCTTAATCTGGCAGCAGCCCTGAGAAAGATTTCAGCAGACACCGATTTTACCTTCTTTTGTCAAAGGCCTGTTTTTATTACCGGAATAAATACCATAATTTCACGCTGTCCCTGGGAATGGCTGTGGCAGAATCTGCTTGTACCTTCTGTTTTAAAAAAAAAAAAGATAGATATTTATGATTCGCCCTGGGGGGGCGGTCTGCCTGTTGCCTTTGCTCAAAAACCCTGTCCGCTGCTAACAACCTATCATGATATGATTATGCTGGACGCGCCGGAAACCGGTACGGCAGCTTCAATTAAAAGAAAAGAATTTATTCACCGCACCAGACAAAATCTTGCCTGCGCCGACCGGGTTATTACGGTTTCAGAATACAGTAAAGGCAGGATTATTCATTATTTCCCGGAATATGAAAAAAAAATCGCGGTTATTCCCAATGGAATTTCTGAATATTATAATCCGGTTAATGCGGCTGCCGCCGGAAAAAACCTCAGGCTTCCGCAAAGATATATTTTTTATGCAGGCGGATTTAATAAACGAAAAAACGTGGAATCCCTGATTGCGGCTTTTAAAAAAATTATCTTCTTTCANNGGGGGAAGCCATAATAATTATTTTAATAAACACATCAGGCCGCTGCTGTCGAATATAGCGGCAGACAAGGTGTTTTGCCCCGGATATATAAGTGAAGAAATCCTGCCCGGATTCTACAGCCGGGCGGAAATGCTGGTATATCCCTCGCTGCTTGAAGGTTTCGGTATGCCGGCTCTGGAAGCTTTTGGATGCGGATGTCCGGTAATTGCCCATAATGGCAGTTCGCTTCCGGAAATTTCCGGAAATGCGGCTTATCTGACGGACGCTTCTGATGCAGATTTGCTTGCTGAAAAAATTATGTTTCTGCTGGAAAACAGCCGGGAAAAAAAAAGGCTGCGCCAGGCCGGCCGGGAAAGGGCTGAGCTTTTTACCTGGGAAATACAGGCGGAAAAACTGCTAATACTTTATAAATCACTTTTAAGCTGATTTTTGACGGAAATATTCAAGTACTTTTTTTTCTATGGTATCGGCAGCGCTGCGGAATACAGGTTCGCCTTCATAGCTTTGCGTTTCTTCTGCAGCCTTCAGGGCATCAGGCATGGATTCAAGTTTTTTAATAATACGCTCCAGCAGCGGATAATGACTGCGCGGATGAGCAATAATATTTTCGAAATCGGCGCGGCTGATGCCGCAGGCGTGGAATATCTGATCGCAATCGGCATTTTTAAGAGCCAGTAAATACAGCAGGTATTCCTGCGCCGGCGCATCGCTGCTGAACAGGGAAGAAAAAAAATCATAAAGATGTTCACTGCCGCTTCTGAACCTGGATACCAGGCCGGTTTTAAAAATTTTTTCTTCAGAAAAGGCTATAAGACGGTTTTTAATTTCATCTTCGGGCAAACCGGTATTTTCAGCGATTTTGGTAATACTTTGGCCCTCGATGTATTTGGCTATTATAATTTTTTTAGTAAGGTCATCGGGATTCAGATTTTCGAAAAGCTGCCTGGTATCCATTTTGAAACCTCCGGTTTCGAAATATTGAAGAACCGCTTTTTGCGCGTTGGGATCTGCAGTAAGATTAAGCAGAAGAAGTAGTTTGGCTGAAAAAGCAGCCGCGGCTTTTTCATAATAGGGCTTTAACGTGCCTTCAGGCGTGCATAAAATTTGTGATATATCTTTGAACTTTAAATTAAAAACCAGCCGCAGCAGAAGAATTTTCTGCCATAATTCGTTTTGTTCCGAACGTATGATAAAAAAGGCTTTTTCGCGCATGCTTTCAAGAAAAAGTTCATCTTCAGGATGCGGCCAGTTGCTTTCAACGGACGCAGCGGAAAAATTTTCATTGGTACCGGTACTTGTTTTTTCATAATCCGCATAGGAATGCCGGCTTTCGCTTTTTCTGAAATTTATAATGCAGTTTCGGCATAAAACACTGAACCAGGAAGAAAATTTGCCTTTTTGCGGATTAAAATAGTGCAAATTGTCTGCCAGACGCATAAAAACAATTTGAATAAGGTCTTCAAAGCCCATGAAGTAATTTTTTGAATAATTCTGCAGAAAAATAAAAGGTACCAGACGGTAATAGCGTCTGTAAATTTCTGCAAAAGCCNNGTCATTTTTCTGCATTGAAAGCGCTGCAAGTTCTTCGTCGCTTTTTATGGTTAAATCTTCTCTCATCAGTATATTATACAGTAAAAAAGTTAAAAAAGTTATATCAAACGTGGGTTGTAAATTCTTTTAAAAATTTCAATTTTTTCTTACCTACGCTTTTTTTAGGGTGTTGAAAAAGCAATTAAACGTTTTTTAAACTGTGTATTACCGATATTTTCCTCCGACCATTCGAGCACATCGGCTATTCTTGTATTTTCCAAGGCCTCTTTTATAATTTCCTTTGAAAGATCCGAAGTGAAAGCAGCTATACTCAATACAATGTTCGTTATGCCAATCATTGGATTATTACTGATATAATTTTTGTATTTCCCAAAAGCCGACTCAAGGATATCGGAAGTAGCCAAGATTGTTTTAACCTTGACCAGCTTTAAGGACGCCTTAAAATATTTTTTTAATATTTCAGTCATTTCGACTCCCTTAGGCATCGATAAGCGTTGTAATATTTTCAGGCAATTCTTTATAGTTTTTTGGGACAGGCCATATGTTTTAACTGTTTTTTGAATGGAACAAATTGCCTCATTGACCATTATCAGCTCATTAATTATTTCGTCATGTTCATAAATCCATGAAAATTTTTCCCGCGCCTCTCGCAGCTCTTTTTTTGAAAAGCACTCTGAGTTTTTAAAAGCGGAAATATTATCTAAAAAATTTATTAAATTTTTTCCGTATTCAGAAACGCTTTTAATATTCGCAAACCGTGATTTTTCCCTTTGCTGATTCGGCGCCAGATAACCGTACGCGCTTAATAGAAACTGTTTTCGCATAGTCGCCAAAGTGCTGGTTAAAGCAATGTATCTTTCATCTTTTTGATACAGATTTTTAATAATGGCTGCAATCTGATGCGTAATATCATAAACATGAGGAATTTTCGCTAAAATCAGGCCTTTTTTAATATCGGTACCATAATCACCAACAGAGTAGATTATTTTGCCAATCTGTTTTTGAAGTTTCAAAATCTCTTCGCAAATTATTTCTCCGTTCCATTTCTCTTTGACGCTTATCAATAAAGGCTCCATGTCGTTAAAAATCAGAGGCCGGTTAAAATCAATTTTTGATTGACGTATCCCCAAAACAACAAAAACTTTTTGGCTGCTGATTTGGATACTGTAATCTAGCAAGATTACCCAATCGTTGGCTTTTTCTTTTGGCCGTGTCAGCTGATAGTATCCGAGCTTCAGAACCCAATTTAAAACTGTGGTATGCGTTAGCTTTTTACCGTTTTCATTATTATATAGCTCAAAAATATAGGCAGTCGCGGCGGCCGCCCTGAAGCTCGCTGATGTTTCCAGCTTCATTTTTAAAAGATTTAAAATCAACATCATGGTATACCAGTAACGCTTAATATCATTTTCAAAGTCGCTAATTTTCTGACTTGTTTTTTTCAATTGTTGATTTAAGGATTCGATTATTTTTGTTTGCTCGGTATTTTTTTTTGATAATTTATCAATTTCAGCTCTTAGTCTTTCGTTTTCGTCTTTAAATGAATCTCGGCTGCTTTCCAAGTCACGGACCCGTTTATTTAAATCTATAATTTTTCGACGTTTAGCACGATTTTTTTCTTTCCATTTGTTTTTCAATTAAATAACCCTCTAGATAAATTTTACTATAAAAATTTATTTATGAGAATTTTAAAAGCGTAGGTTGTTTTTCAGCTTAGAAACCATTGATATAAAACAGCCCAATTACCACCATATAATTTAATAGCACTTGAAATTATCTCTGTTAAATTTTGACTGTTCATATCATATTTTTAATTTAAGGATGTCTAACCATGAATTGTATAAAAATACCAAGCTCCACAATTTCCGACAACGTTCCCGCTTATATTGACGTTGCGGCTTGCCCGTG